>NZ_DASRTS010000031.1:0-170673 GCF_035655815.1 Lysobacter sp. | reverse complement strand
CCGGCACCGAGGTCCAGCCGCTGCCCGAAACCGGCGGCGATGCACGCCCGCAGATCCGTCGCGGCACGGGGCAGGTCATCAACCGCAGTGCGGCCTCCGCGCCGCCGCCGGGCCTGGGCGCCACGACCGGGTCGGCCACGTTCAATTTCGAAGGCGAATCGCTGCACGCGGTGGTCAAGGCGATCCTGGGCGACATGCTGGGCCAGAACTACGTGATCGCCCCGGGCGTTCAGGGCACGGTGACGCTGGCCACGCCCAAGCCGGTGAGCCCGGCCGAGGCGCTCAACCTGCTGGAGATGGTGCTGGGCTGGAACAACGCGCGGCTGGTCTTCAGCGGCGGCCGCTACAACATCGTCCCGTCCGACCAAGCGCTGGCGGGCAACGTCGCCGCGCGCACCGGCGCGCCCGGTACCGCCCGCGGCTTCGAGGTGCGCACCGTGCCGCTGAAGTACGTCTCGGCGACGGAGATGGAGAAGATCCTCAAGCCGTACGCGCGTCCCAACGCCATCGTCAACGTCGACAACTCGCGCAACGTCATCACCGTCGGCGGCAGCCGCGCGGAGCTGGAGAACTACCTGCGCACCATCGAGGTGTTCGACGTCGACTGGCTGTCGGGCATGTCGGTGGGCGTGTTCCCGCTGCAGTCGGGCAAGGCGAGCAAGGTGGTGGCCGACCTGGAGAAGGTGTTCGGCGAGCAGAGCAAGTCGCCGGTCGCCGGCATGTTCCGCTTCATGCCGCTGGAAGGCGCCAACGCGGTGCTGGTGATCACCTCGCAGGCCAATTACCTCGACGACATCCAGCAATGGCTGGACCGCATCGACAGCGCCGGCGGCAGCGTGCAGCTGTATTCGTACGAGCTGAAGTACATCAAGGCCAAGGACCTGGCCGACCGCCTGGCCGACGTCTTCGGCAGCGGGCGTGGCGGTGGCGGCGGCGATGCGGGCGGTGCGCCTTCGCTGATGCCGGGCCTGGATTCGGTGGAACTCAAGGACAGCGGCGATACCAGCACCGCGACGCTGGGCAACTTCGATACGGGCACCGGCAGCACCAACGGCATGGGCTCCAGCGGCACCGGTGGATCGCTGTCGCTCAACCAGCGCCAGAGCGGCAACGCCGCGCTGACGCTGGAGGTCGATGGCGACCGCGTCGGCGTGTCGGCGGTGGAGGAAACCAACTCCCTCATCGTGCGCAGCAGTCCCTCGGCGTGGAAGTCGATCCGCGACGTGATCGAGCGCCTCGACGTGATGCCGTTGCAGGTGCACATCGAGGCCCAGGTGGTGGAGGTGCAGCTCAAGGGCGAACTGCGCTACGGCGTGAACTGGTTCCTGGAGAACGCCGCGCTCGAGAACGGTTTCCCCGACGTCGTCAGTCGCGGGACGGACATTCCACCGAAGTGGAGCACGCTGGGCGCCAGCATCGGTGGCGCAGGCGGTCCGGGCCTGGTCTGGCAGTTGTTCAAGAACGACGCCGTCGCGGTGATCAACGCGCTCGATGCGGTGACCGACCTGCAACTGCTGCAGACGCCGTCGGTCATGGTGCGCAACAACGCCGAGGCGACGCTCAACGTGGGCAGCCGCATCCCGATCTCGTCGGTCACGTTCAATCCCACGTCGGGCAGCGACAACACGTATGCGCAGGTCCAGTACCTGGACACCGGCACCATCCTGAAAGTGCGCCCGCGCGTGGCGAAGGACGGCGTGGTGTTCCTCGACATCGTGCAGGAGGTCAGTTCGCCCGGTGCGCAGGACACGGCCGACCCCAACGGCAACGTGCGCATCGACACGCGCAAGCTCAAGACCGAGGCCGCGGTGCAGAGCGGCGACACCGTCATGCTGGCCGGCCTGATCAGCGACGGCGTCGAACGCGGTGCCTCCGGCCTGCCGGGTCTGAGCCGCATTCCGGTCATCGGCGCGCTGTTCGGCTCGCAGAATTCCAGCAAGACCCGCAACGAAGTCATCGTGCTGCTCACGCCGACCATCGTGCGCAATCCGCAGGAGGCGACCGAGCTGACCGACGAGTACACGCGCCGCTTCCGCGCGATGGAGCCGTTGCAGAACAAGCCGCGCCGAACGGGCGAGCAGTGAACCCGACGGTGTCCATGCCCGTCGTCGTGGTGCCGGTGGGCCGCGACGACGAGGCGCTCGACGCCTGCCTCGCCGCACTCGACGTATCCACGCCACCGGGCACGCCCGTGTGGCTGGCCGACGATGCGCAGGCGGGGCCGCGCGGCTACGCGATCATCGAGCGCTGGATCGCGCGCACGACGCTGCGCGCCGACTACACCCGCCGACAGCGCAGCGTCGGCGAGGTCGCGCATCTCGACGAAGTGCTGGCGGCGTGCGGCGATGCCGACGTCGCGGTGATCGCACCCGACGCCGTGCCCGCGCCGGGCTGGTTGCGGCGACTCGTGGCGGCGCTGGCCAGCGACGGTTCGATCGCAACGGCCACGCCCTGGAGCAATGCGGGCGAGGCCGCGGCATGGCCGCGCATCGGCGAGATCGACCCGATCCCGTCCGACCTGGACCGCATCGCGCGCGCAGCCGCAGGCATGCCCGCACTGCATCCCGAACTGCCCGCCGCGGTGACGCATGCGGTGCTGGTTCGCGGCACTGCACGCAAGCGCGCCGGCGGCCTCGACGCCAGCAGTTACGGTTCGTGGTATGCGGCGTTGACCGACCTGTCGTTGCGCCTGGCTGGACTGGGCTGGCGGAACGTGCTGTGCGACACCGCATACGTCGCACGTCACGGCGAGGGCCTGCCGTTCGATGGCGACATGGATGCGCTGGCCGCGCGCTGGCCCGACTGGCATCCGCGCCTGGCGAATTACCTCATGCTCGATCCGCTGCGCGCCTCGCGCGTGCAGCTGTCCGCGCTGCTCGAAAGCCTGGGTGAGCCGGAGGCGCAGCGTGACTTGTTTGTGTGAAGTCGTGACGGGGAATTCGCGAACCGGTTCTGAGGGAGGCGTCATGCCCGGTGCAGTCATCAAGCTTCGGACGTCATTCGACCGGCAGTGTTCGCGGTGGCCGGCGGATGAGTCCGCGACGTATGCCACGTGCGACAAACGCCATTAGCCTTTCCCGATTCCCGATTCCCGATTCCCGATTCCCGATTCCCGATTCCCGAAACATGCAGAACATTGCCGCCGTCGTCGTCACCTACCGCAGCGCCGAGACCATCGACGACTGCATGCAGCGGCTGCGTGCCGCCGACGGTGTCGCCGCGATCCGCGTGGTCGACAACAGCTCCGACGACGGCACGCTGGAAATCGTGCAGCGCCACGCCAGCGCCGACGCGCGCGTGCGCTTCATCGCCAATCCAGACAACCCGGGCTTCGGCGTTGCGTGCAACCAAGGCGCGGCCGACGTGGGCGAAGGCATCGCCTGGCTGGCGTTCGTGAATCCCGATTGCCTGGTCGAACGCGACACGCTCGCGCGACTGCGCGCGTTGGCCGAACCGCAGGGCGATGCGCTGATCGGTGCCGATCTCGTCGACGACCATGGCGTGCGCGATGGCGCTGCGCGCAGGCACGATCCGGATTTCGCCGCGATGCTTGGCGGCGCGCTGGGCGCGAAGTCCGTGCCGAAGCTCGACGTGCCCGTCGACGACTCGCGCGCGCTGCAGCCGGTGCAGGCCATCTCGGGCGCGCTGATGCTGATGCCGCGCGCACTGTTCGTGCGCCTGGGTGGGTTCGACGAAGGCTATCGCCTGCATGCGGAAGACCTGGACCTTTGCCGCCGTGCACGCGAGGCCGGCGCGCTGGTGGCGGTAGCCAACCACGTACGCGTGCTGCACGTTCGCGGCGTGTCGAGCCGCTCGCGTCCACTGTTCGTCGAGTGGCACAAGCACCGCGGCCTGTGGCGCTATTTCCACAAGTTCGAGGCGCCGCACCGCAGCGCGCCGCTGCGCCTGGCGGTGTTCGCCGCCATCTGGCTGCGGTTTCCGGTCGCCTATCTGCGCGCGCGGCTGAAGTAGCGATTCAGGATCCGCAGAAGAAGTTCGACACGGACAAACGCGGACGAACGCAGACAAGCGCGGAAGCGCGGGAGCTGCGTTGGGCAGTTCGCCGCGTCTCTATTGCCTCGCGTTGCGTCCGGCGGCTCAGCGCTCACGTATGGCGTGATCCGTGTTCATCTGCGTGATCCGCGTCGAAGAGGCTTCACCAAGCGCCGCCGATCCGCGCAGTTCTTGGCAGCTCACGCCAACGCAAACCGCAGCACGAACAGCCCCGCCACCAGCCACACCGCCGCGTGCGCCTCGCGCGCGCGGCCCGTGCACAGCTTGAGCACCGCATAGACGATGAAGCCGAATGCAAGTCCGTTGGCGATGGAATAGGTGAAGGGCATCGCGAGCGTGCACAGTGCGGCGGGAATGGCTTCGGTAAGGTCGTCCCAGTGCACGTCGCCAAGTTCGCGCAGCATCAGCCCGGCGACGAACAGCAGCGCCGGTGCGGTGGCATACGGCGGCACCATCTGCGCCAGCGGCGAGAACAGCAGCGCCAGCAGGAACAGGGCCGCCACCACCAGCGCGGTCAGGCCGGTGCGGCCGCCCGCCTGCACGCCGGAGGCACTCTCGATATAGGCGGTGGTGCTGCTGGTGCCCAGCGCAGAGCCGGCGAGGATCGCGGTGCTGTCGGCGAACAGCGCTCGGCCGAAACGCTTCTGCTGTGCGGCGGAGGCGTCATCCAGCGGCAGCAGGCCGGCGCGCCGCGCCACGCCCATCAGCGTGCCCGTGGCGTCGAACACTTCCACCAGTACGAACACGATGACCACGTGCAGCATCGCCGCCAGCGAGAAGCCCGCGCCGCCGCCCAGTGCGCCGGCGATGTCCAGTTGCAGGAACGTCGGCGCCAGGCTGGGTGGCATGCTGATCACGCCGCGATACTCGACCAGGCCCGAGAGCAGCGCCACGCCGGTCACCGCGAGGATCCCGATCAGGATCGCGCCTCGCACGCGCCAGGCTTCGAGCACGGCGATGAGCAGGAACCCGGCGATGGCCAGCAGCGGCTCCGGTTCGCGCAGGTCGCCCAGCGACACCAGCGTGTCCGCATTGCCGACGATCACGCCGGACTTCTGCAGCGCGATGATCGCCAGGAACAGGCCGATGCCCGCGGTGATCGCGCTGCGCAGCGAATGCGGGATGCCGGCGATGATCCAGGCGCGCGCACCGCTGATGGTGAGCAGCAGGAACACCACGCCCGAGACGAACACCGCACCCAGCGCCTGCTGCCACGTGTACCCCATTGCGCCGACGACGGTGAACGCGAAGAACGCGTTGAGGCCCATGCCCGGCGCCATGCCGACCGGATAGTTCGCGGCCAGCGCCATCACCGTCGAACCGAGCGCCGCGGCCAGGCAGGTCGCCACGAACACGGCGCCGGTATCCATCCCGGTGCTGCCCAGGATGCTGGGATTGACGAAGACGATGTACGACATCGTCAGGAACGTGGTGATGCCGGCCACCGTCTCGGTGCGCACGTCGCTGCCGTGCTCGCGCAACCTGAACCACGATTCCAGCCAGCGCATCGTGCACCTCGTTCCTGCGGCGACCCGCCACTTCGGCGCGCAGCGTAGCGCGGCGCGTGAAAGGTGGGCACCCGCTGCGCCCGTCCGGCGATCGCACGAGTGGCGGGCGTCGTGTGCACGCGGCGTGACGAAGCTGCGATCGCGATCACGTTCAGCTTCTTCAAACCCTGACCGATCTCCGGTTGTGCGATGGCGCACTTGCTAACGTGCGCGCCGCTTGCCGCGTGCATCGCGGCCACAGGGGGCTTCATGAACATCAGGCAGGGCTTGCGGGCCGCAATGCTCGCGCTCGCCTTCTGCGCGCTCGCGGCGTGCGGTGGCGGCGGTGGGGACGACGACGGCGGCGGTACCGCTGACGGCGGCAGTGCAGGCGGCGGGTCGCCTGCCACGCCGCCCACGACGCCATCGCCTTACCCGGATATTCCGGGCACGGACGCGGAGGCCGCGCGCTTCCTCACGCAGGCGACGTTCGGCCCGACGACGGCCGACATCGCGCGCCTGCGCCAGATCGGCTACAGGCGCTGGCTGGACGAGCAGATGGACCCTGCGACCACGCCGCCGACGCTTATCCTTCCGCACCTGCAGCAACTGGTGGCCAACGGCGTGACGACACCGGTGCCGCAGCATCGGCGCAACTACTGGCTTTGGCAGGCAGCGGCGGGACGCGACCAGTTGCGCATGCGCATGGCGTTCGCGCTGAGCCAGATCCTGGTGGTGTCCGACCGCGAGGTCGCCGATGGCAACTCCACAGTCAACCGCATCGCCGACTACCAGGACACACTGGCGCGCGGCGCGTTCGGCAGCTACCGCGAACTGCTGGAAGCGGTGGCGTTGCATCCGGCGATGGGCTACTTCCTCAGCCACGTCGGCAACCGCAAGGCCGATCCACGCCGCAACATCGCGCCGGACGAGAACTTCGGGCGCGAGGTGATGCAGCTGTTCTCCATCGGCCTGGTGGAGCGCAACAAGGATTTCACTCCCGTGCTGGACGGCAGCGGCCAGACCGTGCCCACCTACGACGAGCAGGTGGTGAGCGCGATGGCGCGCGTGTTCACCGGCTGGACGTACGCCGGTCAGACCGACGCGCAGTTCGGCCGCGGCAACAACACCAGCTACGCGCCGATGGAATGCCATCCGGCCTTCCACGACGACCAGCCCAAGCAGATCTTCAACGGCATCGTCATCAACGAAGGCAACAACTGCGTCGCCAGCCTGGAGAAGACCCTCGACGCGCTGGCCGGGCATCGCAATGTGGCGCCTTTCATCAGCCGCCAGCTGATCCAGCGCTTCGTCACCAGCAATCCCAGCGCCGCCTACGTCGAACGCGTGGCCAACGTGTGGACGAGCAGCAACGGCAACCTCGGCCAGGTGATCCGCGCGATCCTGCTCGATACGGAAGCACGCATGCCGACCACGGACGCGGGCTTCGGCAAGGCGCGCGAACCGCTGGTCAAGCTGGCGACGCTGTGGCGCGCGTTCGGCGCGAGCTACACGCCGTCGGCGATGGGCGAAGTGCGGTTCTCGTTCTCCAACTCGGGCGACCTGACCGCGTCGCTGCTACAGGACTCGCAGCGCGCACCGTCGGTGTTCAACTTCTTCGAACCCGACAACCGCCTGCCTGCCGCGAACGGCGTGCAGGGCATCTTCGCGCCGGAGTTCCAGATCCTGACCGAAGCCAGCTACCTGAGCATGCTCAACCAGCACGACTCGCTGGTCTGGAACAACAGCAGCACCACCACCAATGCGCCGGTGCTCGACATCAGCCGGCTGATCGCGCTTGCCGAAGCCGGCGATCACGCGGGCATGGTGCAGTACGTCAACGTGCTGCTGTTCCATGGCTCGCTGGGCAGCCGGAGTTCGCAGGCAATGGTCGGCATGCTCGATCGCCTGGCGACCGCCAGGGACACGCCTACCGCGCGCGCCAAATCGCTGGTGCTGATCGCGCTGGCCTCACCTGAATTCGCGATCCAGCGGTAAGGAGATCCCCATGAGCCGTTCCCTTCGCGAAGACCGTCGCAACTTCCTGCGGCGCGTGACCGGTGTCGTCGCAGGCGGCGCCGCGTGCGCGCTGATCCCTCAGCTGGAACTGGTAGGACGCGCCTTCGCCGCCGATCCGCTGCCCGGCAGCGACTACCGCGCGCTGGTGTGCATCTTCCTGTTCGGCGGAAGCGATTCGTTCAACATGCTGATTCCGCACGACAGCGCGGAGCATCAGATCTACCTCACCAGCCGCGGCGGCGTGTACGACGCCGCGACCAATCCGTTCGGCCTGGGCATCGCGCACGATCAACTGGTTGCGGTGACCGACACGCAGGGCAGGAACTGGGGCCTGCATCCGCGCTGCGCCGCGATGAAGCCGCTGTTCGACGCCGGCGAACTGGCGTTCATGGCCAACGTCGGTCCGCTGGTGGAGCCGTTGACCAAGGACGACGTCGTGCGCCGGCTCAAGCGCCTGCCGCCGTACCTGTACTCGCACAACGACCAGCAGAAGCTGTGGATGCGCGGACACAGCAATCGCACGGGCAGCGCCGGCTGGGGCGGCAAGCTGGGCGATCGCGTCGAGGCGTCGAACCTGGGCCTGCAGTCGCTGCCGCCGTCGATCTCCATCGCCGGCAACAACCTGTTCCAGCTGGGCGAGACGACGCTGCCGTTCGCGATGTCGTCCGGCGGCCCGGCCGTGATCAACCGTTTCCGCAACGACGGCAGCGCGGCCGACAAGATCCGCTCCGAATCGCTGCGTGCGCTGATCGAATCGTCGTACGAGCCGATCATGCAGGACCAGTACGCGGTGATCGGCGACAGCGCGATCAACCTCAACGACACCCTGCGCGTGGCGCTCAATCCGACCAATGGCGGTGATATCGCCACGGTATTCCCCGCCGGTGGCCTGGCTTCGCAGTTGCGCATGGTGGCGCGCATGATCAAGGCCAGCCGGACTTCTGCCATCAATCACCGCCGCCAGATCTACTACGTGAGCCTGGGCGGGTTCGACACGCACCAGAACCAGATGGCCGACAACGGCCACGGCGCCCTGCTACAGCAACTGGGCGACTCGCTGGCCGCGTTCCGCGCCGCACTGGCGGAGATCGGCGCGCTCAACGACACCACCACTTTCACCATGAGCGACTTCGGCCGCACGTTGAACAGCAACGGCAACGGCACCGATCACGGCTGGGGCGGCGTGCAGTTGGTGATGGGCGGCTCGGCCAACGGCGGTGGCGCCCTGCGCGGCGGCCAGGTCTGGGGCAGCTATCCGCTGCTCGAACTCGACGGCGCGCAGGCGGTGGGCCGTGGCCGCATGGTGCCGACCATGTCGGTGAACCAGATGGGCTCCACGCTGGCGCAGTGGTTCGGCCTGCCGGCGGCGGAAGCCGCGGCCATCTTCCCGGGCATCGAGAACTTCGCGCAGTCGCGCCTGGGCTTCCTGGGCTGACTTGCCTCGGCCGCCCCGAGTGCGGCCGGCGCAGCGCGACCTTCACCGACCACGCGTCCCGCCCGCAACGGGCGGGAACGAACCGCGCTTGCGATCGGCCGGACAGCGGGCCGCTCGCTATTCCGTAACCATGCTGCGGCGCAGCATTCCGGTTGTAGCTGTGGTCGCAGTCGCTCGGGCGACCCGTGACGAACTCCCTCACATTTCTCACCGAGGCCACTCGATTAGCCGAGTCTGGCGGACTTTGTTGCACTGCACGGTGACATGGGTCGTCGGCCCATGTTACCGGTAACACACTGGCGAAGTGACACGGCCATGCATCTTGGGAGGGAGCATGAGCAGCAGTGACGCAAGCGCAAGACAGCTCGTCCATGCCGGACCCGTTCGGGAGCCGGTGGTCCACGCCCACGTGCTGGCGCTCGCCAGGCCGGGGCCCGCTTAGTTCGACACGAATCCCGGGGCATGCAGCGCGACGCGCATGCGTGTCCCGCGCACGCGCGTTGCGTGCGTCAGGGGGCTTTGAAGGCTGACCGCGACAGATGCCGGGCCAACGCAGCCCGGCCGCTATGGGAAGGACGATCGGAATGGACGTGCCGGGTCTGTGCCATCGCCGTGATCGCCGTACGCAGCGTCCATGGACGCCGTGTGGCGCACGGCCGTGCGTGTCTGCCGCGGTACATCCTCGCCTGTCCGCCTTTCCCGCCGATGGACGCGCCGCACGCACGGGCGCGCCCATGCCACTGCGCTCACGCTGAGGATCGGGGGCGGCGCCTCGCACGGGGCGGCGCGGCCGGGGGGACCGCAGCGTGGCGATGACAACCACCACAACCAGAAAACAAAAGGCGAGGGTAATCAGATGAGAGGGTGCAGGTGTCTCGCACTGACGACGACCGCGGCGACGGGGAAACGCAACGCATCGCCGGTTCGCAACGTCGTTGGTCGTCCAACTCCAGTGCTGAGGACAAGCTCATGAATCACAAGCTGAAGCGATTCAAGTCGAAGGCCATCTTCACCATCGTCGGTGGCGTCATCGTCATCAACCCGGCCTTCGCGCAGGACCCGCAGACGCAGCCGACCACTCCGGCCGCCACCGCGACCACCGCCGCGCAGTCGCCATCGCAATCAGCGTCGCAAACGCCGGCGCAACCCAGCGAGGCGACGACGCTCGACACCGTCACCGTGACGGGCATGCGCAACAGCCTGGCCGAGTCGATGTCGATCAAGCGCGACTCCGCCGGCGTGGTGGACGCGATCAGCGCCGAGGACATCGGCAAGTTCCCCGATACCAATCTCGCCGAATCGCTGCAGCGCATCACCGGCATCTCGATCGAGCGCCGCGACGGCGAAGGCGCGCAGGTGACCGCGCGCGGCTTCGGCCCGCAGTTCAACATGGTGACCCTCAACGGCCGCCAGATTCCCGGCGCGGACGCATTCGGTGCGGCCGGACAGGTGCCCATCGGCGGCGTGGAATCGGGCACGCGCGCGTTCAACTTCGCGCAGCTGGCGTCCGAGTCGATCAGCGGCATCGAGGTGTACAAGACCGGCCAGGCGCACGTGCCCAGCGGCGGCATCGGCGCCACCATCAACATCCTCACCGACCGGCCGTTCAACCACACCGGCCTGGTGGCCAACGTCGGCGCCAAGGCGGTGATGGACGAGTCGGCGCCGTTCGACAACGAAGTTACGCCAGAAGTCTCCGGCATCTTCAGCTACACCAACGACGACAAGACCTGGGGCGTGGGCCTGAGCGCCAGCTACCAGAAGCGCGAGGGCGGTTCGGTGCAGTCCACCGAGAACGCCTGGAACATCCAGCGCTGGACCGGTACCGATCCGGCGCTGCGTCCCGACGCCACCGTCGTCAACGCGCCGGCGATCGGCCAGCTGTACGGCATGCCCAACGACATCCGCTATGCGTTCTCCGAGTTCGAGCGCGAGCGCATCAACGGCCAGGCGGTGGTGCAGTTCGCGCCGACCGACGCGCTGACCTTCACGCTGGACTACACGTACTCGACCAACGAGATCATCGAGGATCGCGGCGAGCAGACCATCTGGCTGCAGCGCAACAACAGCTTCACGCACCTGGAGTTCGATACCGGCGAACAGGTCGCCACGCCGGTGTACCTGCGCGACGTCGTCGGCCTGAAGGACTTCGGCTACGAGCAGCAGCGCAACGAGCAGGAGTACAAGCTCGACTCGCTGGGCCTGAACGCCAAGTGGAACGTCACCGACCGCTTCATGCTCGAGTTCGACGCGCACAACACCACGTCCGAGAGCAACCCGAACGACCCGGTGACCGGCGGCGGCGCGACCTACTTCAGTATGGCGGGCACCAACAACTGCACCGTGGGTCCGTACTGCGGCGGCAACTGGGCGCAGGAGCTGCGATTCAACAACTCGTTGCCGATCGGCGCGCGCACCTGGTATCCGACCATGGCCGATGCGCTGGCGGGCACCAACGGCACCGTCAATCCGGACTTCCCGCCGGAGCAGTTGGGTTCGCAGGTGCTGCGCGTCAATGCGCTGCGGCAGGAAACGGAAGTGAAGCAGGGCCGCATCGACGGCTTCCTGGACTTCGACGACGGCCGATTCCAGTTCGGCGTCGATTCGTCGAAGGTCACGATGAAGCGCCAGCAGCACACCGAGAACTTCGCCACGCTGGGCGACTGGGGCGTGACCAATGCCGGCAACGAGCCCGGCATGGTGTCGCTGCTGAGCCCGATCAGCATCATCCGCCTGTTCGAGGACTTCAACCCGGCCGGCGCCGCCCCGGGCGCGTGGCGCGGCAACGCCACCCAGCTGGGCCAGTGGGCGGCGGGCGCATACGGGGTGGACTTCAGCCTCGATCCGCAGCTGGCCGCCGACAACCGCATCGAGGAGGAGACCCAGGCCGCCTACGTGCAGGTCGACATGGACGGCGAACTGGGCGGCATGACCACCCGCACGCGCATCGGCGTGCGCTACGAGAAGACCGACCTGGTCTCGACCTCGCAGGTGGCCATTCCCAGCGCGATCGAGTGGCAGGCCAACAACGACTTCCGCATCGTGCGTTCGGACGACGTGCAGCCGTTCAGCGAGAAGCACGACTACAGCTACCTGCTGCCCAACCTCGACTTCAGCATCGACTTCACCGAAGAGCTGAAGGGCCGCGCTTCGTTCAGCCAGACCATCGCGCGTGCGCCGTACGAGAACCTCATCGCCGCGCCGAATCCGAACCAGCCTACCGGCTCGATTCTGGTGAACCCGTCGACGCGTGCCGACGGCGACTCGCAGAACCCGATGCTGGATCCGCTGGAGTCGGACAATTTCGACCTGGCGCTGGAGTGGTACTTCGCCGACGCGAGCTACGTGTCGGTGACGTACTGGGACAAGCGGGTCGACAACTTCGTCGGTACCAGCGTGGTCCGCGAGTCGCTGTTCGGTCTGCGGGATCCGACTTCCGGTCCGGATGCGCAGGCCGCGCTGGACTTCCTGACGAGTGCTGCGTGCGTGTCGCAGGTGACCGCGGCCGGCGGCGACGCCTCCACGGCGTGCGCGTCCGACGACACCGCGCTGTTCACGGCACTGGCAATGTTGCGCAATCCGGAAACCGGCGGTCTTGGCGCCTACAACGGAAGCTCGGCGCAGGTGCTGGCAATGGAGACCGCCTACAACCTGGTGGGCGAGGCGGACGACCCGCTGTACGAGTTCGACGTGCAGCGGCCGGTCAACCAGAACAAGGCCAAGCTGCACGGCTGGGAGATCGGTGGCCAGTACTTCCTCGGCGATACCGGCTTCGGCGTGCTCGCCAACTACACCATCGTCGATGGCGATGTCGGCTTCGACGACGCGGGCGATCCGAGCGTCGACCAGTTCGCCCTGGTGGGCCTGAGCGACACCGCCAACGTCGTGCTGATGTACGAGAAGTACGGCTGGTCCGCGCGACTGGCGTGGAACTGGCGCGACGAGTACCTGATTCTGGCCAACCAGAACGGCTCCAACCGCAACCCGTTCTATGTCGAGGAATACGACCAGTTCGACCTGAACGTGGGTTACGCCTTCGACGATCACCTGTCGGTGACCCTGGAGGCGATCAACCTGACCGGCGAGGACGTGCGCTGGCACGGCCGCTCCGAGAAGCAGATCATCCGACTGGTCGACCAGAGCCCGCGCTACATGCTGGGCGTGAGGTACCGCTTCTGAAGTCTCTCCCGTGATGGACTTTGAGGCTGATGCGATAGGCCGGGACCGCTGCGAAAGCAGCGGTCCTCCTTTCTTTGCGCAGTGCGTCTTGCGGGCACCGCACCTTTCTGGAATGGTCCGGACGAACGGCTCCGGCATCGCCGGCACGCGCTGAGGCCCGATCCACCGCTGGAATACCGATGGCCCGATACGAACTGCTGGACAACCTCACGCACAAGGATCTGCGCGTCATCACGCGCTTCGGTCGCGAATTCGGCGACGAGGTCGGCATGGTGCCGGCGTTCCCCACCGAATACGCGCAACTGCAGCAGGAGTACCCGATCTTCTTCCGCAAGGATCGCGACAGCGGCGAATACCAGACCGTCGCGCTGCTGGGCCTGGAGCGTGGCGAGAACCTCTATCTGCGCGACGGACGCTGGAATGCCGCGTACCTGCCGGGCGCCATTGCCAAGGGCCCGTTCCTGATCGGCTTCCAGGAGCAGCGCATCGAGGGCGAACTGCGCCGCGAACCGGTCATCCACGTCGACATGGAACACCCGCGCGTCAGCCTGAGCGAGGGCGAGGCGGTGTTCCTGCCACACGGCGGACACAGCCCGTACCTGCAGCACATCATCACCGTGCTGCGCGGCATCCGCGACGGCGTCGACGCAGGCAAGGCGATGTTCGCGCAGTTCGACGCGCTGGGATTGATCCAGCCGATCGGAATGGACGTGAAGCTGGACGACGCGCATGGCGTCAACCTCACCGGCCTGCACGCCATCGATCGCGAGCGGCTGGCCGCACTGGACGGCGAATCGCTGCAGCGGCTCAATCGCGCCGGATGGCTCGAAGGTGCATTCCTGCTGCTGGCTTCCATGCACAACATGCGGCGCCTGATGGCGGAAAAGCAGCGTCGCCTGCGCGAGCAGGATGGCGTGGCGACATCGGAGCGGGCCGCCTGAGCGGGCACTGACATGGTCGAGGTGGCGGGTTCGATTCGCGTACTGGAGGGCTGCCGCCCGGATGCGCTGCCGCTCGATGCATTGCTTGAAGGCGGCCAGCCCGTGGTGTTGAAGGGCCTGGTGCGCGACTGGAGCCTGGTGCAGGCGGGATTGCAGGGCATGCAGGCCGCGATGCAGTACCTGCGCGGCTTCTACAACGGCCAGCCGGTGCGCTATTCGTATGGTGGCCCGGAAGTGGCCGGCCGGCCGTTCTACAACGCCGATTTCAGCGACCTCAACTGCGACGTACGACGCAGCAGCCTCGACCAGGTGCTGGACGAGATCGCGTCGCATGCCGACGACGCGAAGCCGCCGACGTACTACGTCGCCTCGCTGCTCACCGACGGCTGCCTGCCGGGGCTTCGTGAGTCGAACGATCTTGATTTCGCCGCGCACGGCATCAGCGCGCCGCCGAGCATCTGGATCGGCAATCGCGTCATCGCGTCGTGCCATTACGACGCGCCCAACAACATCGCCTGCTGCGCGGTCGGTCGCCGCCGCTTCACGCTGTTCCCGCCGGAGCAGATCGTCAACCTGTATCCAGGTCCGCTGGAACCCACGCCGGGCGGGCAGGCGGTCAGCGTGGTCGATTTCGCCAACCCGGACTTCGAGCGTCATCCACGTTTCCGCGAAGCTCTGGCCGCAGGCCAGAGCGCGCTGCTGGAGCCGGGCGATGCGGTGTTCATCCCCAGCATGTGGTGGCACCACGTCGAGGCGCTGGATTCGTTCAACGTGCTGATCAACTACTGGTGGAGCAGCATGCCGGCGTACATGCCCACGCCGATGCACGCGCTGTACCACGCGATGTGGACCATCCGTGACCGGCCCGAGCGCGAGAAGCGGGCTTGGCGCGAGGTGTTCGACTACTACGTGTTCGGTCCGGCGGATCGTGCCGGCGAACACCTGCCCGGGCACGTACGCAACGTGCTCGGGCCGTTCGACGAAGCCATGTCGCGGCAGATGCGCGCGATGCTGATCGGCAAGCTCAACCGGTGAGGGGTGTCCTGAAGTAGAGGTTCCAAATCCCGCAGCGAGTCGATGGAAACCCGAAACCATCATCCTGGCGAAAGCCTGGATCTATTTGATTTCCAAGGTCGCGTGTCGACGCAACAGCAAGATGGATCCCGGCCTTCGCCGGGATGACGGCCACAGGTCTGAAGGAGAGGTGACAAGGTGGAAACAGGCAGAATTCGCAGAGTCGTGATTGCCGGCGGCGGCACCGCGGGCTGGGTGGCCGCATGCGCGCTGACGCACCAGTTCCGCGACCTGCTCGACATCACGCTGATCGAGTCCGAACAGATCGGCACCGTCGGCGTCGGCGAATCGACCATCCCCACCATCCGCACTTTCCACCGGCTGTTGCAGATCGACGAGCGCGAGTTCCTCAGCAGCGTGGCCGGCAGCTTCAAGCTGTCGATCTCGTTCGAGAACTGGCGCCGGCCGGGCGAGCGTTACTTCCATCCGTTCGGCTACACCGGCCTGGGCACGTGGTCGTGCGAGTTCCACCACTTCTGGCTGGAAAGCCTGCAGAGGGGCATGAAGTCCGAACTCGGCGATTTCTGCCTGGAGACCATCGCCTCGCGCGGCGATCGCTTCGCGCTGCTCAACCGCGGTGAGGCGGCGCAGCAGTGGTCGATGCGCTGGGCCAACACGCCGCTGTCGCCCGAGCGCATGGAAGTGAACTATGCCTATCACTTCGATGCCGCGCTGTACGCCGCCTTCCTGCGCCGCAAGTCCGAGGGGCGCGGCCTGACGCGCATCGAGGGCAAGATCCGCGAGGTGCGGCAGGATCCGGAGAACGGCTTCATCCAGTCGCTGGTGATGGAGGACGGGCAGGTCGTCGAAGGCGACCTGTTCATCGACTGCACCGGCTTCCGCGGCCTGCTGATCGAGCAGACGCTGCGCACCGGCTATGAGGACTGGAACCAGTGGCTGCCCTGCGATCGCGCGGTGGCGCTGCAGACCGAATCCACCGGCCCGGCGGTGCCGTACACGCGCGCCATCGCGCACGAGGCCGGATGGCGCTGGCACATCCCGCTGCAGCATCGCGTGGGCTGCGGCCTGGTGTTCTCCAGCCGCCACATGTCCGACGACGAAGCAGCGGCGAAGCTGCGTGCCGACGCGGGCGCGCCGGCGATCCGCGATCCGTGGCTGGTGCCGTTCCGCACCGGCCGCCGCCTCAAGGCTTGGAACAAGAACGTGGTGTCGCTGGGCCTCGCCAGCGGTTTCATCGAGCCGCTGGAATCCACGAGCATTCACCTTTCGCTCAGTGCCATCGCGCGGCTGCTGCATCTGTTCCCGCACCACGGCATCGACGAGTCGCTGGTGCAGCGTTACAACGATGTCAGCCGCGCGGAGATGGAACACGTACGCGACTTCATCATCCTGCACTACCACGCCAACCAGCGCGACGAGCCGCTGTGGCGGCAATGCCGCGAGATGTCGCTGCCCGACGACCTCGCGCAACGCATCCAGATGTTCCGGGATCGTGCGCATGCATGGCAGGGCGAGGACGAGCTGTTCCGCCTGGATTCGTGGACCCACGTCATGCTGGGCCAGGGCATCATTCCGAAACAGCATCACATGCTCGCGCGCGCGTTGCCCGATGCCGACATGCAGCGGTTGTTCGACGCGATCCGTCAGCCGCTACAGGGCGCGGTCGCCACCATGCCGTCGCACCAGGAGTTCCTGGACCGCTACTGCAAGGCATCGCCGGAGGTGTGGGAACGGAAGAGGCCGGCCATCGAGGCATGACCGCACGGCGGACTTCGACATGCTGCTGAACCTGCATCGCGACGTGCGCGTGCAGCGCCTCGCCATCGGCGCCGAACAGGCGCCGCTGCTGGTCATCGACCAGCTGGTGGCGGACCCGGAACGCCTGGTCCGCAAGGCCGCGAGCAACCATTTCGCACCGCAGGGCGCCATGTTTCCCGGCGTGCGCGCACGTGCGCCGCTGGCCTACGAACAGTTCCTCGCCACCGCGCTCAAGCCGCTGCTGATGCAGGCCTTCGATCTGCCCGAAGGTCGCTTCGTGTTCCCGATGTGCCATTACTCGCTCGTCGCACTGGACGCGGCCAGGCTGGAGTTCCTGCAACGCGTGCCGCACATCGATTCGACCGACGGCAATGGCCTGGCGACGGTGCACTACCTGTTCCGCGGCGACTGGGGCGGCACCGGCTTCTACCGGCATCGCGGCACCGGCTTCGAGGTCATCGACGAATCACGCCGCGAGCACTATTTCAGCGCGTTGGCCGAGGAGCGGCGTGGCCGCGACGCGCCACAGCCGCGCTACATCGACGGCGATACCCCATTGTTCGAACAGGTGGCCAAGGTGGACGGCGTGTTCAACCGGATGGTGGTCTACCGGCGCAACTCGTTGCACTCGGGCAACATCGACAGCGAACGCGTACCGCCGCCGGATCCCGTGACGGGCCGGTTGTCGATCAACAGCTTCATCGACGTGGTGCGCTGACAGCGGCGCGTTCGCGGGAACGTCGCCCAATGAGAATGACGCAACTGGGAAGATCGCCGTCATCCCAGCGAAAGCCGGGAGCCATGTTGCTCGAGTGCCTCTTGCCAGCGCCGGAGCGCGCCCGAGCCTTCTCGTCTCGTCTCGTCTCGTCTCGTCTCGCGAGCGTAGGAGCCAGCTTGCTGGCGACCCACGTCCCGTTCTTGCCCGTCGCGAGCAAGCTCGCTCCTACAGAGTGTTAGAAGGAACGCCGTGCTCAGCGAGACCGGTTGATCTCGTCGCGCATGCGCCGCGCCTCGGCGGCCGCAGCTTCCGCGTAATCCTCGCCCTTCGATGCATACAGGATCGCGCGCGAGCTGCTGACGATAAGGCCGGTGCCGTCGCCCGTCTTCGCATTGGTCACCACGGCCTCGACATCGCCGCCTTGCGCGCCCACGCCGGGCACCAGGAAGGGCACGTCGCCGACGATGGCGCGCACTTCCTTCAGTTGTGCCGGCCAGGTCGCGCCCACCACCAGCGCGCAGTTGCCATGGCCGTTCCATTCGTGCGCGACCTTCCGCGCCACGTGCTGGTACAGCGGCCTGCCATCGATCTGCAGGTCTTGCAGGTCGCCGGCGCCCGGGTTCGACGTGCGGCACAGGATCACCACGCCCTTGTCGGCGCGGTCCAGGAAGGGTTGCACGGAGTCGCGTCCGAGATAGGGGTTCACCGTCACCGCGTCCGCGCGGTAACGGTCGAACGCCTCGCTGGCGTAATGCTGAGCGGTGCTGCCGATGTCGCCGCGCTTGCTGTCCAGGATCACGGGGACGTCGGGATGCGCCTGTTGCAAGTGGGCGATGAGGCGCTGCAGCGCGTCCTCGGCGCCGATGGCGGCGAAGTGCGCAATCTGCGGCTTGAAGGCGCAGGCGTACTCGGCCGTGGCATCGGCGATGTCGCGGCAGAACGCGAAGACCGCATCGGGCTCGTCGGCGAACTTCGCGGGGAACCTGGCTGGCTCGGGGTCGAGGCCGACGCAGACGAGGGTGCCGGCCTGGCTCCAGCGCTGCTTCAGGGATGCGATGAAGGACATGGCGGGTTCCTCGTGGTTTCAGTGCGTGCGCTGCGGCCGAGCGACGTTCTCCGTGCGCTCCCCGCCCTTGTGACGTCATCCCCGCGGCGGGGAGCCAGCGTCGTTGTTCTGAGCCGCCATCCCGCAAACGCGCAGATCAAGCGACGCTGTTTCTTGAGCCGTCATCCTCGCAAATGCGGAGATCAAGCGACGTTGTTGTTTCTTGAGCCGTCATCCCCGCGAATGCGGGGATCCATGCCTGCGTTGCATCACGCTTGACGACGGTGGGGTTGGATTCCCGCTTTTGCGGGAATGACGAGCAACAGCAAGAGCGACAGCAAGAGCACGGCAACAACAAGATCAAGAGCAGACGGATCCCGGCTTTCGCCGGGATGACGATCTGACAAAGCCGCGCCCGCAGATGCGGGCGCGGGTCAGATCGTCACTTGAGCGCCTTGAAGCGCAGGCGGTGCGGGCCGGCGTCGGCGCCCATGCGGCGCTTCTTGTCTTCCTCGTACTCGCGGTAGTTGCCCTGGAAGAACTCCACGTGCGAGTCGCCCTCGAAGGCGAGGATGTGCGTGGCGATGCGGTCCAGGAACCAGCGGTCGTGCGAGATGACGAACGTATTGCCCGGGAACTCCAGCAGCGCGTCTTCCAGCGCACGCAGCGTTTCGATGTCCAGGTCGTTCGACGGTTCGTCCAGCAGCAGCACGTTGCCGCCCTGCAGCAGCGTCTTGGCCATGTGCAGGCGGCCGCGTTCACCACCCGACAGCGTGCCCACCAGCTTCTGCTGGTCCTGGCCCTTGAAGTTGAAGCGGCCGATGTAGGCGCGCGACTGGATCTCGATGCCGTTGATGTTGAGGATGTCCAGGCCGCCCGACACTTCCTGGAAGACGTTGTGGTTGCCTTCCAGCTTGTCGCGGCTCTGGTCCACGTAGGCCAGCTTCACGGTCGGGCCGATGTCGATCTCGCCCGAGTCCGGCTTTTCCTGGCCGGTGATCATCTTGAACAGCGTCGACTTGCCGGCGCCGTTGGGGCCGATGATGCCGACGATCGCGCCCGGCGGCACGCTGAAGCTCAGGTTGTCGATGAGCAGTCGGTCGCCGAACTTCTTGCTGACGTTCTTGAACTCGATGACCTTGTTGCCCAGGCGCTCGCCCGGCGGAATGAAGATCTCGTTGGTCTCCTGCCGGCGCTGGTAGTCGACCGACTGCAGTTCCTCGATGCGCGCAAGACGGGCCTTGCCCTTGGAGCGGCCGCCCTTGGCGTTCTGGCGAGCCCATTCCAGTTCCTTCTGGATGGCCTTCTGGCGCGCCTTCTCCTGGTTCTCTTCCTGCTTCAGGCGCTCGTCCTTCTGCACCAGCCATTCGGTGTAGTTGCCCTTCCACGGAATGCCGCGGCCGCGGTCGAGTTCGAGGATCCACTCGGCGGCGTTGTCGAGGAAGTAGCGATCGTGGGTGACGGCCACCACGGTGCCGGTGTAGCGCGCCAGGAACTGCTCCAGCCATTCCACCGACTCGGCGTCGAGGTGGTTGGTCGGTTCGTCCAGCAGGAGCATGTCCGGCTTCTGCAGCAGCAGGCGGCACAGCGCGACGCGGCGCTTCTCGCCACCCGACAGGTTGCCGATCTTCGCGTCCCAAGGCGGCAGGCGCAGCGCGTCGGCGGCGACTTCCAGCTGGTTTTCAAGCGTGTGCGCGTCGCCGGCGGCCAGGATGGCCTCCAGGCGTTCCTGTTCCTTGGCCAGCGCGTCGAAATCCGCGCCTTCCTCGGCGTAGGCGGCGTAGACGGCTTCGAGCGCGGCCTGGGCGTTGATCACGTCGCCCACGCCTTCCTCGACCGCCTGGCGGACGGTCATCTCCGGATCGAGCTGCGGCTCCTGCGGCAGGTAGCCGACCTTGATGCCCGGTTGCGGACGCGCCTCGCCGACGAAGTCCGTGTCGACGCCGGCCATGATCTTCAGCACGGTCGACTTGCCCGCGCCGTTGAGGCCCAGCAGGCCGATCTTGGCGCCCGGGAAGAACGACAGCGAGATGTCCTTGATGATCTGACGCTTCGGCGGCACCGTCTTGCTGACGCCGTTCATGGTGTAGATGTATTGCATGCGCTCTCCGGAACCGGGACGCGCCCATGCCGGCCGGGACGGCCTGATCGGGCGGGTGGAAGCGGCAATTATCCCGCAGAGCCGGTCGGTTTCCCAGCGCGGGAGCGGGCAGGCTTCAGCTTGACGTGGCGCCGGTCGTAGCCCCGGGTAAGCGAAGCGCACCCGGAGTTCCGGCGGACCTGGCGCGGGTGGCCCAGCGGCTCAGCCCGGGCCAAGGCGTCAGATCCAGACGATGAACGCCACCACCAGCGCCACGCTGGCGTACTTCAGGCCGTAGTACAGCGACTTGTTGCGCTCGCGCAGGGCCTTGGCCTTCAGGCGCAGGGCATAAAAGTACTTGAACAGGCGGTTGATGCCGCCGGTCTTGTCGCCTTCCATGTTGGGCGATGCCCCGGCCGCGATCAGGTGTCGCGCCACGAAGCGGTTGAAGGCCCGCGCCGCGCCGAACTGCAGCGGCCGTTCGACGTCGCAGAACAGGATGATCCGGTTGCTCTGCGTCTCGTTGCGGGCGCTGTGGATGTAGGTCTCGTCGAACATGGTCCATTCGCCGTCGCGCCAGCTGTAGCGCTGGCCGTCGACCTCGATGAAGCAGCCGTCGTCGTTCGGCGTTTCCAGCCCCAGGTGCAGGCGCAGCGAACCGGCGTACGGGTCGCGGTGCGGACGCAGCTCGCTGCCCGGCGGCAGTTCGGTGAACATCGCGGCCTTCACGCTCGGGATCTGCCGCAACAGCGCGGTGGTCTGCGGGCACAGCTCGGCCGCGGACGGGTGCGCGTCGTCGTACCACTTCAGGTAGAACCGCTTCCAGCCGCGGCGGAAGAACGAGTTGAAGCCGACATCGTTGTAGCCGTCGGCGGCCTTGATGTGCTGCAACTCGCGCAGGCGCCGGGCCTCCTCGCGGATGATCTGCCAGTTGTCCCGCAGGGGTTTCAGCTCGGGGAAATGGCGGCCGGGATCGTCGATGAAGGGCGTGGTGGGCACGCGCGAGAACGCGTACATCAGCACGTTGACCGGCGCCATGAAGGTGGAGTGGTCCAGCAACTGCCGGCCCAGGCGGTGCCGCACCCGGCCGCGCAGGTGCACATACACCGCGCTGGCGAGGAACAGCAGGACGAAGACCCATTTCATGGTCGGAGAGTTTTCCAGTGGGGGGTGGGGGCGCTCGGCCCGCGGGCCTTTGCTGGCCGCATTTTAAGCCCTGGGCTACCATCTTCGACCGGGCCGCGCCAGCCCTTGAGGCCCAATCACCCCACGTCCGAGGTTCGCGAATGTTCCCCAGCTCCGCCCGTATCGCCGGTTACGACGATGAACTCGCCCAGGCCATCGCCAACGAGGCGCGTCGCCAGGAGGACCACGTCGAGCTGATCGCCTCGGAGAACTACGCCAGCCCGCGCGTGCTGGAGGCGCAGGGCAGCGTGCTGACCAACAAGTACGCCGAAGGCTACCCGGGCAAGCGCTATTACGGGGGCTGCGAGTACGTGGACATCGCCGAGCAGCTGGCCATTGACCGCCTCAAGCAGCTGTTCGGCGCCGATTACGCCAACGTGCAGCCGCATTCGGGCTCGCAGGCCAACCAGGCCGTGTACTTCGCCCTGCTCAACCCGGGCGACACCATCCTGGGCATGTCGCTGGCCCACGGCGGCCACCTGACCCACGGCGCCAAGGTCAACGCGTCCGGCAAGCTGTTCAACGCCGTCCAGTACGGCGTCAACGACCAGGGCCTGATCGACTACGACGAAGTCGAGAAGCTGGCGCTGGAACACAAGCCGAAGATGGTCGTGGCCGGCTTCTCCGCGTACTCGCAGCACATCGACTGGGCGCGCTTCCGCGCCATCGCCGACAAGGTCGGCGCGTACCTCTTCGTCGACATGGCGCATGTCGCAGGCCTGGTCGCCGCCGGCGTCTACCCGAATCCGCTGCCGCACGCCCACGTCGTCACGTCCACCACGCACAAGACCCTGCGCGGCCCGCGCGGCGGCATCATCGTGGCCAAGGACCCGTCCGAGGAGCTGGTGAAGAAGCTGCAGAGCATCGTCTTCCCGGGCATCCAGGGCGGCCCGTTGATGCACGTGATCGCCGCCAAGGCGGTGGCCTTCAAGGAAGCGCTGGAGCCGGACTTCACCTCGTACCAGCAGCAGGTCGTGAAGAACGCGCAGGCGATGGCCAGGACCATCATCGAGCGCGGCTACAAGATCGTCTCCGGCGGCACACAGAACCATCTGATGCTGATCGACATGATCGGCAAGGGCGTGACCGGCAAGGCTGCCGAGGAAGCCCTGGGCAAGGCGCACATCACCGTCAACAAGAACGCCGTGCCCAACGATCCGCAGAAGCCGTTCGTGACCTCGGGCCTGCGCATCGGTACCCCGGCGGTGACCACGCGTGGTTATGGCGAGGCCGACTGCGTCGAACTGGCCAACTGGATCTGCGACGTCCTCGACGCGCCGAACGACGACAAGGTCATCGAAGCGGTGCGCGGCAAGGTGACGGCGCAGTGCAAGAAGTTCCCGGTGTATGGCTGATACGGGAATCGGCAATCGGGAATCGGGAATGGCAGCAACTCGACGCTCCGGGCCTGCTTTCCGATTCCCCATTCCCCATTCCCTACTGCCGGCCCGCTGATGCATTGCCCCTTCTGCCAGCATCCCGACACCCGCGTGATCGATTCGCGCGTGTCGGACGACGGCGCCACCATCCGCCGGCGCCGCGTGTGCGAGGCCTGCGGTGAGCGCTTTTCCACGCTCGAGACGATCGAGCTGAAGCTGCCGCTGATCATCAAGAGCGACGGCCGGCGCGAGGCATTCGATGCCCGCAAGCTGCGCGCCAGCTTCGACCGTGCGTTGCAGAAGCGGCCGGTGGCGGAGGAGCAGATCGAAGCGTCGGTCCGCGCCGTCGTGCACCACCTGCGCATGACGGCCGAACGCGAGCTGCCGTCGCGTCGCGTCGGCGATTTCGTGATGACCGAACTGCGCAAGCTCGACCATGTCGGCTACGTGCGTTTCGCCTCGGTGTACCGCTCGTTCCAGGACGTGGCGGATTTCCGCGAAGAACTCGACCGCCTGGAAAGCGACAACTCCGGCGAAGGCCAGTTGCCGCTGCTGGACGGCGAATCCGAGCCCGCGCCCCGCAACCGCAAACGCTGAAACGATGAGTGCATTCACTCCCACCGACCACGCGATGATGGCGCGCGCGTTGCGCCTGGCCGAACGTGGCGCCTACACGACCAAGCCCAATCCGATGGTCGGCTGCGTGATCGCGCATGGCGACGAAGTGGTAGGCGAGGGCTGGCACCAGCGCGCGGGCGAGCCGCACGCCGAGGTCTTCGCGTTGCGTGAAGCGGGCGAACGTGCTCGTGGCGCGACGGTCTACGTCTCGCTCGAACCATGCGCCCATACCGGCCGCACCGGTCCGTGTGCGGACGCACTGGTCGTCGCAGGCGTTTCGCGCGTGGTCGCGGCGATGCGCGATCCATTCCCGCAGGTGGACGGTGCCGGCTTCGACAAGCTGCGCGCCGCCGGTATCCAGGTCGAATCCGGCCTGATGGAAGCGCAGGCGCGCGCGCTCAACCGCGGCTTCATCTCGCGCGTGCAGCGCGGACGGCCGTGGCTGCGCGTGAAGCTGGCCACCAGCCTGGACGGGCGCAGCGCGCTCGCCAGTGGCGAGTCGAAGTGGATCAGCGGCCTTCCGTCGCGCGAGGACGTGCAGCGCTGGCGCGCACGTTCCGGCGCCATCCTCACCGGCGCAGGCACGGTGCTGGCCGACGACCCGCAGCTGACCGTGCGCCTGGGCGACGACACGCCGTTCGTGCCGCCACTGCGCGTGGTGCTCGACCCCGGCCTGGCGACCATCACGCGCGGCCGCGTGCGCGAAGGCGACGCGCCCACGCTCTACATCCACGCGCCCGATGCCAAGCCGCCACGCGGAATCCAGGCGCAGCTCGCCGCCGTGCCGGTGCGCGAGGGCCGTTTCGACCTGGAAGCCGTGCTGCGTCTGCTGGCCGAGCGTGGCGTCAACGAGATCCAGCTGGAAGCCGGCGCCACCCTGGCCGGCGCGTTCCTCGGCGCGGGTCTGGTCGACGAGGTCCTGCTGTACGTGGCGCCGGTGCTCCTGGGCGAACGTGCGCGGCCGATGTTCGACGGCCTGGGCATCGATTCGATGGCGCAGAAGCTGCAGATGTCGATCGTCGAGTCCCGTTACCTTGGGCAGGATGTGCGCCTGCTGCTGCAGCCTCAGGCAGGCGGGGCAACCGCGTGAGTGAAGCAGGCGCCGGCGGTTCGTCCTTCAAGGACCACTTCTCCGGCATCGCCGCCGACTACGCCGCGGCACGGCCCGAATATCCGGACGCACTGTTCGATGCCATCGCGGGCGTCGTGCCGCCGAACGCGCATGTCTGGGAACCCGGCTGCGGCAGCGGGCAGGCGACGAGGGGGCTGGCGTCGCGTTTCGCCCATGTCCACGCGACCGAACCCAGCGCCCGGCAACTGGAGCAGCACTGGGCGCAGCCCGGCAGCGACCGCGTAAGCCTGGCGGTGGAGCCGGCCGAGAAGACCGCACTCGCCGAAGACAGCGTGCAACTGGTCGCGATCGCGCAGGCGCTGCACTGGTTCGATCGCGAGCGCTTCTTTGCCGAATGCCGGCGCGTGCTGACTCCGGGTGGCGTGTTGGCCGCCTGGGGTTACGGGGATTTCCTGCCGCCGGAAGGCATGGCGGATGAGATCGCGGACTTCCGCGCGCGCATCGAGGCGTACTGGCCGCCCGAGCGCGCGCAGATCATCGCGCACTACGCCGGCTACGACTGGCCGTTCCCGGCGCTGCCCGCGCCGCAACTGTGGCTGGAGATGGAATGGAATCTGGCCCATTTCCTGCGCTACCTGGCCAGCATGTCCGCCACGGCCCGCTGTCGGGCGGGGACCGGGATCGACGCCGTCGCCCATCACGCGCCCGCGCTGGCCGCAGCCTGGGGCGATGCCGACGAGACGCGCACGATCCAGTGGCCGCTGTTCCTGCACCTGCGGCGCAAGCCCTGACGCAGCTCCGTAGGAGCCAGCTTGCTGGCGACTGGGGGTCGGACTGGCGGGTCGCCAGCAAGCCGGCTCCTACGAAGCGTCCATCGCATGCCGTCGCTGGAACTGCCCGAACCACGAGCGGAACGATGGATCCGCAGGGGGCCGAACACGTCAGATGCTAGAATCCCCCGCGCCGGTTCGCCGGCAGACAATTCGTAACGTCTTCAGGGCGGGGTGAAATTCCCCACCGGCGGTAGGCACGACCAGGCTGTCACAGCCACGCGTGCGAGCCCGCGAGCGCTTCGACATTGATGCGAGTCCCCTCGCAACGCCCCGCACATTCCTTGTGCGGACGCTTCAATGGCGAAGGTCAGCAGATCCGGTCCGATGCCGGAGCCGACGGTCGGAAATCGCGGGCAACCGCGCTTGCCGGAAAGTCCGGATGAAAGAAGACAGCCGCACACGGCCGCAACGCCGTGCGCCTGCCTCATGCCTTGGGGCGTTTTTCGTTCATTCCTCACGAATGCGGGAAACGTTTCATATGCAGATTTCTCCACAGAAGCCCGTACGTCCATCTACGGGATCTTCAGGAAATGCCCTCGAGCACCACCGCCTGCGTCCCTGCCGGATGGAGGCGCGCTGATGTTCACCGGCATCATCGAAGGCGTCGGCCGACTGGCCGCCAGCGAGCGTCGCGGTGGCGACGTGCGCCTCACCGTCGAAGTCGGCACATTGCCGTTCCAGGCCGTCCAGCTGGGCGAGAGCATCGCCGTCAATGGCGTATGCCTGACTGTGGTGGAGTTCGACGCGACGTCCTTCGCGGCGGATGCGTCCAACGAGACGCTGTCGCTCACCACGCTGGGCAACCTCAAGCCCGGTGATGCGGTGAACCTGGAGCGCGCGATGCGCCCCACCGATCGCCTGGGTGGCCACCTGGTCAGCGGCCACGTCGATGGTCTGGGCCGCGTCGAAGGCATCGCCGAGGACGCGCGCGCGCAGCGCTGGCGCTTCAGCGCACCGGCCACGCTGCTGCGTTACGTCGCGAAAAAGGGTTCGATCTGCGTGGATGGCGTCAGCCTCACCGTCAACGAAGTGGACGAGTCCGGCTTCGAGGTCGCGCTGATCCCGCACACCGTCGCGCATACGCGCTTTGCCGACACACGCGTCGGCGACGCGGTGAACCTCGAGATCGACCTGGTCGCGCGCTACGTCGAGCGCCTGCTCGCCGGTCGCACGGAATAAGGAAGAACGACGATGCCTTTCAGCCCGATTCCCGAACTGCTCGAGGAAATCCGCAACGGCCGCATGGTCGTGATCGTGGACGACGAAGACCGCGAGAACGAAGGCGACCTGATCATGGCCGCCGAACTCGTGCGTCCGCAGGACATCAACTTCATGGTCACGCATGCGCGCGGCCTGGTGTGCCTGTCGCTCACGCGCGAACGTTGCCGCCAGCTCGGCCTGCCGCCGATGGTGCGCGACAACACGTCGCCGCACCACACCAACTTCACGGTGAGCATCGAGGCCGCCGAGGGCGTCACCACCGGCATTTCCGCCTACGACCGCGCGCACACCGTCCGCACCGCGGTGCGCCCGGACGCGTCGGCCAGCGACCTGGCGCAGCCGGGCCACATCTTCCCGCTGCAGTCGCAGCCCGGCGGCGTGCTCAACCGTGCCGGGCACACCGAGGCGGCCAGCGACCTGGCGCTGCTGGCCGGGCTGGAGCCGGCCGGCGTGCTGGTGGAGATCCTCAATCCCGACGGCAGCATGGCGCGCCGGCCGGAGCTGGAGGTCTTCGCCGCCGAGCACGGCCTGAAGATCGGCTCGATCGAGGAGCTGATCCGCTACCGCCTGGCCACCGAGCACACGATCGAGCGCGTGGACGAGCGTGAGATCGATACCGAACACGGCCCGTTCCGGTTGTTCACCTATCGCGACCGCGTCAGCCACGCGCTGCATTTCGCGCTGCGCCGTGGCGAGGCCGATGCGGGCACGCCGACGCTGGTGCGCGTGCACGTGCAGAACCCGCTGGTCGATGCGCTGCACTGGCGCCGTCCCGACTTCGGCCCTGCGGTGGGCGACGTGCTGCGGATGATCGCGGCCGAAGGCCGTGGCGCGCTGGTCCTGCTGGCCGAGCACGCCGATGCGGACGCGCTGCTGTCGCGCATCCGCGCCGCCCAGCACCCGGACGAGACCCCGCCCGCCCGCGGCCACGCCCTGGCCGAATGGCGCCGCAACGGTGCCGGCGGCCAGATCCTGGCCGACCTGGGGCTGGGCCGGCTGCGCGCGCTGGGCACGCCCCGCAAGCAGATCGGCCTGGCGGGCTTCGGCCTGGAAGTGGTCGAGTACGTCGAGATTCCGCACTGAGTGTTTTGCCCCTCCCCGTGCTTGCAGGGGGAGGGAGCAGAGCACGCGAGGCCAGATGCCGAGCCGAAGCACCGTTGTCTCCTCCCCCTGCTTGCAGGGGGAGGTTGGGAGGGGGGCGTGAGGCGCGTCAGCGCCGAGTTCGCCGTCACGGCCGCATCGATCGTCGTACCCGCCGCCATCATGGCGCGGCGCGACTATGGACGGAATGCCCAGCCCAGCCATCCATGGTTGGGCGTTCGGCAGGCCACGCGGCAGTGCCACGTCGGCGGCCTGCCTCACCCTCCCCAGCCCTCCCCTGCACGCAGAGGAGGGAGCATTCCGATCCGCCCCGTTGAGCGAAACGCGCCAGGGGAGGGGGAACACGCGACCCGGGTTAGAATTCCCGCCCTTCACCAAGAACGCCCCATGACCCACTACGAAGGCGACCTGCGCTGCCCTCCGGGGGCGCGCTTCGCGATCATCGCCAGCCGCTGGAACCCGCGCATCACCGATACGCTGGTCGCCGGCGCGCGCAAGACGTTCGCCGACAACGGCGTGGGCGAGGAGGCGGTGGACGTGATCCGCGTGCCCGGCGCCTGGGAAATCCCGGTGGTCGCCGCGCACCTGGCCGAGGCCGGCACGCATGCCGCCATCGTCGCGCTCGGTTGCGTGGTGCGCGGCGATACGCGGCATTACGAACAGGTGGCCGATGGGTGTTCCGACGGCCTGATGCGCGTGCAGCTGGATTACCGCATCCCGGTCGCCAACGGCGTGCTCGCGGTGGAGCGTCACGAGGATGCCGAGGCCCGCGCTGGCGGCAGCCATGGCAACAAGGGCGAGGAAGCGGCGCTGGCCGCGCTGGAAATGAGTCATCTGCTGGGGCAACTGCCATGAGCGTGCTGTCATGAACCGTCGTCGTCCGGACGGCATCGATCCCGTCGCCCGCTCGCGTGCGCGCCGTCGCGCGCTGCAGGCCGTTTACGCGTGGCAAATGTCCGGCGCCAGCGCGCGCGAGGTGATCGCGCAGTTCGCGCACGAGCAGGCCAAGGAGCAGGCCGATCTCGAGTACTTCGAGGACCTGGTGCGCGGCGTGGAGCAGCACTGCGAGGATCTGGACGAGGCGCTCAAGCCGTTCCTCGACCGCGACATCGAGCAGGTCGATGCGATCGAGCGCGCCGCGCTGCGCATCGCCGCATACGAACTGCGCATGCGCCCGGACGTGCCGTATCGCGTCGTCATCAACGAGGCCATCGAAACGGTCAAGCGCTTCGGCGCCGAGCACGGCCACACCTACGTCAACGGCGTGCTGGACCATGCAGCCGCAGCTTGGCGTGCGGTGGAAGTGAAGGCCCCACGCGGCCGCTGACGCCGCGCATGCCGCGGCTCCATAGCACCGCCGCCCGGCGTCTGGAGGAACCGTGACCGACACACTTCACGGCGCGGCCGAGTTCGACCTGATCGCACGCATCCGCGCGCGCGTCGCCAACCGCGACGACGTCGTGCTCGGTATCGGCGACGATGCCGCACTGCTGCAGGTGCCCGTGGGCCAGCACCTCGTCGTCGCGATGGACACGCTCAATGCCGGCGTGCATTTCCCCGAGGACACGGCACCGGCCGACATCGGCTGGAAGGCGCTCGCGGTGAACCTGTCCGACCTGGCCGCGATGGGCGCGGAGCCGGCCTGGTGCACGCTCTCGCTGTCGATGCCGCAGTCCGATGCGGGCTGGGTGGACGGTTTCCTGGACGGTTTCCTCGAACTCGCCGCGCAGCGCCGCGTATCGCTGGTCGGTGGCGACACCACGCGCGGGCCGTTGTCGATCAGCGTCACCGTGCACGGCCTCGTCGCGCCTGGACGCGCCTTGCGCCGCGATGGCGCACGCGTGGGCGACGACGTGTGGGTGAGCGGAACCCTGGGCGATGCGGGCGCGGCGCTGCAGCAGTGGCGCGACGGCGCTCCGCGGGATGCCTTCCTGCGGCAACGTCTGGACCGGCCCACGCCGCGCATCGCACTAGGACTCGCGCTGGCGGACGTGGCCAACGCCTGCATCGATATTTCCGACGGGCTGCTCGCCGACGTGGCGCACGTGTGCCGTGCGAGCGGCGTCGGTGTGTCTTTACGTGTGGGGGACCTGCCCGCATCGCCCGCGTTGCGCGCGACGTTCGACGAAGACGCACGCCGCGCGCTGCAGGCCGGCGGTGGCGACGATTACGAACTGTGTTTCACCGCGCCGGGCGAACTGCGCGACGAAGTGCAACGGCTGGCCGCACAGGCCGATACCGCCGTGACACGCATCGGCACCGTGATCGAAGGGCAGGGCGTGCAGGCCGTGGATGCCGACGGCGCCGTCTGGAATGCGTCACGCGCGGGGTACGAGCACTTCGGCTGATCATCCCGGGCCGGTTCGGCATCCCAAGTGACCATCCCTGATCTGGATCAGCGACGAGCGTGCCGGTCGCGTTACGATCGACCCCCCTGCTCCGAGCTTGATGTCTGCCGGTTGCATCGGAAGCAGGAGCATGGACTGGGCGAGACATCGCCCGCCGCGTCGCTCATCCCAGACGGAGGATTCGCGTGAACATGGACACAAGTTTTCTGATCGGCATGCTCTTCTTCGTGGTGCCGACCGTCTTGCTGGTGCTGTGGTTCATCATCAAGCGCAGGCGCGGCCAGGTCGGCAGCAACTGGGGCGCCGTGCTGATGGTGATCCTGTGCTGGGTGGTCGGGATGATGCTGGTGATGAGGAAGCTCGATCAGTTTCTTTGAGCAGAGCCGAACGCCCCCTTCGCGGTGGAGAGGGCGGGCGCCGCCTACGCGCTGCGGACCAGTGCCGATGTGACGCGGCGAACCACCGGCAGTATCGCCAGCAACGTGGGAAATGCGATGGCCCACGACAGGCCCCACGCACCCAGCCAGATACGCGGGAACTGCGGAACCATGCCCACGCCTCGCAACGTGCTGATCATCGAGACGATGCACGTCATGAAGACGGACAGCAGCAGGGGCATCACCACCGCGGCGTAGCGTGCGGGCAACTTGGGGATGCCGAAGAGGAAGCGGTCTTTCGATCGTGTAGCGTTCATGTGGATCTCCTGGAATCCGGTCAGGCAAGGCGCCATCGCTCCCGCGTACGGGAGGCCCAAAGCCCGGCATGGCCGGAAGGGTTGGCGCGTTGGTTGACGTGAACGCTTACGACGGCCGACGGTGTCGGCTGCGCGGCGGATGATACGCAGCCTGCCGCGTCGATCACAAGTCGCATGGTTACAAGCTCAATCCGGCAGCAGCTTGCCCGGATTGAGGATCCCGTCCGGATCGAATGCGGTCTTGATCGCCCGCATCATGCCCAGCGTCGGCGCATCGACCGCCTGCGGCATGAAATCGCGCTTGGCCAGGCCGATGCCGTGCTCGCCAGAAAGCGTGCCGCCCAGCGAGATCGTCAGGGAGAACACGCGGCCCATCGCCTCGTGCGCGCGTGCCGTCTGCGCCGCGTCGTCGGGGTGATAGAGCAGGTTGACGTGCAGGTTGCCGTTGCCGGCGTGACCGAAGCAGACGATGGGCAGATCGAATTCGCGCGACAGCAGTTGCACGCCGTCGACCAGCGCTGGGATGCACGATACCGGCACCACCACGTCCTCGTTGATCTTGCCCGGCGCCAGCGTGCGCAGCGAAGGCGACAACGCCTTGCGTGCTGCCCACAGCCGGTCGCGCGAGGCCTCGTCGGCGGCGTCGTCCAGCGAGACGAGGCCATCGCCGTCGGCCGCACGCATCAGTGCTTCCATGTCGTGCGGCAGTGTCTCGCCATCGCCATCGGCTTCGATCATCAGCAGCGCGCCGGCTTCGGGCGGCAACTCGGCGCCACCGACATCGCGCGCCAGGCGCACCGCGAATCCATCCATGAATTCCAGCATCGACGGCGTGACGGGTTGCGCCATCAGCCGCGCGACGGCCTGTGCCGCGGCACCGACGTCGCGATAGATCGCGCGCAGTGCGCGGCGCTGCCGTGGCGTGGGCGTGAGGCGCAGCGTCGCCTCGACGATCAGCGCCAGCGTGCCCTCGCTGCCCACGAGCAGGCGCTGCAGGTCGTAGCCCGTGGCGCCCTTGGTGGTTGCGGTGCCACAGCGGATCAGTTCGCCGGTGCCGGTCACGGCGGTCAATGCGAGCACGTTGTCGCGCGTGGCGCCGTATTTCACCGCGCGCGGGCCGCCGGCATTGCAGGCCAGGTTGCCGCCGACCGTGCTGTAGCCGGCGCTGGTCGGGTCGGGTGGCCAGAACAGGCCGTGCGGCTTCAGCGCGGCCTGCAGGTCGCCATTGAGCACCCCCGGCTCGACGACGGCGCAGCGGTCGCCCGGGCGGATGTCGAGGATGCGGTTCATCCGTTCGAACGAAACCACGACCCCGCCGGCGACCGGCACGCTGGCACCGGTGGTGTTGGTGCCGCGGCCGCGCGCGACGACCGGCACGCGTGCTGCGCGACATGCGCGTACGAGTTCGACGACCTGTCCCGCAGTCGTCGGCAGTGCGACGGCGTCCGGCAGCGCCTGCCGGCGCGAGTTGTCGAAGGCATAGGACAGGCGTTCGCTGGGATCGGTCCGCCAGCCTTCGCCCAGCGATGCCTGCAGGCGCGAGGCCAGTTCGGCGGGCAGCGTGCTCATGGCGCGGAGGATACTGGCGCCGCGTTGCGGCGCAGTGCGAAGCCGGTGAAGGCGATCGCGGCCGCAGGCAGCCACACCCACAGCATTTCCGAGCGCAGTACTGCCAGACCCCGCGCGCTGAAGAACCCCGTGCCGATCGGCGATACCTGGATCGGCTGCCACGGCGCGAAATGCCGCGCATCCGACCACGGCCACAAAAGGGCGACACCGAGGCCGCCGTTTGTCAGCGCATCCAGCAGCGGATGCGACGCCGTGCAGGCGAACAACCAGAGCGCTGCAAGCCAGGCTGGAGCGCGCAACGTGCGGTGCGCGAGTGCGCCGATCAGGCCGATCACCGATGCGAACAGCAGCGAATGACTAGCACCGCGATGGCCGAGTGCGTCCGCGTACGCGATGCCGAGCTTTAACGCCACGACGTCCGCATCGGGCAGCATCGCGACCAGCACGCCGGCAACCAGCAGGCGCGGGCCGATCCGACGCGAACCCAACGCGATGCAGGCGGCCAACGGCACTACGGCATGGGTGAAGACGGTGGGCATCAGACGTCGTCGGCGCGGAACGCATCGCGCAGCCAGGTCAGCCGCGGTGCATCCGGATCGCCATCAGCTTCCACTACATCGAAGCGGCACGGCATCTGCGCATGGCGTGGATGCGCGGCCAGGAAGGCCTGCGCCGCGTGCACCAGCTTGCGCCGCTTGTGCACGTCCACCGACATCGCACCGCCGCCGAAACGCGAGTCGCGGCGATACCGCACCTCGACGAACACCAGCGTGGCGCCACGCTCGTCCAGCATCACCAGATCGATTTCGCCAAAACGGTAGTTGGCATTGGCCGCGACGTCGCGCAGCCCGGCCCTGCGCAGATAGGCGCGCGCGGCAGCCTCCACCGCCGCGCCGCGCGAGCGCCGGTCAGCGACGGGTGGCATCCGGCAGCGGCATCGGCACGCCCGCGCTGAAGGTCGACCACGTCGGCGTGCGCAGCAGGTTGCCGAAGCCATCCAGGCGCAGGGTGCCGGTGGCACCATCGATGCGACCGTCCGCGGTGGTGGCCAGGTGCTGCAGGTAGGCGGTGATCTGCCACGCATCGAAGCCGAAGGCGAACAGGCGCGCGGCCGGTCCCTTCGCGCTGTTGAGCTGCGCCCCGACGGTCGCTGCAGGCGGCAGGCCGCGCACGCCGCGCGTCGTCCAGGCTTCACTCGGGAACGCGATGCCGTCGAGGATGCGGTCTTCCTCCGGCTTGCCGGTGCCCGACAGTAGTTGCGAGGTCGCCACGCGCGGCTTGCCTGCCAGGCCGGCCAGCGCCAGCTTGGGCATCAGCAGGCGCGCACTGCTGCCCTTCACGGCGAGGAACACGGCGTCGACGCCGCCTTCCTTCTGCGCGAACGGCGCGAAATCCGAGACGCCTTCGCCGGCGACGTCGGTGACCTGTGCGCCACGCGCCACCAGACGGTCACGCAGGCTGGCGACCGCACGCTGCTGCGTGTCGTCCATCGCGGCGATCACCAGCACGCGACGCGCGCCCAGCCCCAGCAGGTGCTCGGCCGCAGCGGCGCCTTCGTCTTCTGGCGACAGCGAGAAGCTCGCATTGCCCGCCAGCGGCAGGCCTTCGCCACGGTTGAGTGTCAGCACCGGTACCGGAAGCTGGGCCTTGGCGAACAGTGCGTTCACCTCGTCGCGGCCGAGCGGGCCGACGACGAAATCGTTGCCCTCGGCGGCCGCACGGTCGTAGGCCGACAATGCGCCCGCAGGCGAGCCGGCGGTGTCGTAGAAGTTCACCTCGGGACGCAGGCGCGTCTCGTTGTAGTAGCCCGCGAGGAAGCCGTCGCGCACCGGCGTGGCGGCAACCGCGAGATTGCCCGACATCGGCAGCAGCACTGCGACCTTCGCGGGCGGGCGGTAACCGTCGCGATCGGCCGCGGGGCGGCCAGGGAAGTCGAACTTCCATGCACTGCGGTCAAACGGGCGCGGCAACGGCAGGCCGCGCAGCAGCAGGCCCTGGCCGACGTAGTTGTAGAGCGGATCGCCCGGCGCCAGCGCAGCGGCTTCGCGCGAGAGCGTGGCGTTGTCCAGCGTGGCGAGCAGGCGTTCGATCTCGCGCTCGTTGGCGTGACGCGCGCTACCGGTGAGGGCAGCGCCGTTGCGCGCCAGTTCGCCAGCCTGCGCGATCACTGGATTGCGGCTGAGTTCCGAGGCGCCCGTGCGCGTGGTCGTGGTGGTGGCGCATCCGCCCAGGAGGGCGGCGCCTATGGCCACCGCGAACATCAAGTTCATCACCCGGTTCATCGCACGTCCGTTGGAAGCTTGGCTCATCGGCATCAGGGCCGCGGCGCGGCGTTATGGAGGACCGGTTAGGATTCTAACCGGCCCCACCGTACTCGCCATGATGCCTACGTCCCAACCGGGCGCACCCGCCGCTGCCGGCACCCTGCACGTCGTCGCCACGCCGATCGGCAACCTCGGCGACCTGTCCGCGCGCGCGCTGGAGACACTGAAGACGGTCGATGCGATCTGCGCCGAAGACACGCGGCATACACGGCAATTGCTCTCGCACTTCGGGCTGGAGCGCCCGCTGATCGCACTGCACCAGCACAACGAGGACGCGCAGGCGGCGCAACTCGTGCAGCGGCTCCTGGGCGGCGAATCGCTCGCGCTGGTGTCGGACGCCGGGACGCCGCTGGTAAGCGATCCGGGTTTCCGTCTCGTGCGCGCCGCGCGCGCCGCGGGCCTGCGCGTGTCACCGGTGCCGGGCGCGTGCGCAGCGATCGGCGCGCTGAGCGTGGCCGGCATGCCGAGCGACCGGTTCGTGTTCGAAGGTTTCCTGCCGGCCAAGGCGTCCGCGCGCCGCGAGCGCCTGGCGCGGCTGGCCGCCGAACCGCGCACATTGATCTTCTACGAGTCGGCGCATCGGATCGAGGAATCGCTGGACGACCTGGTCGCCGTGTTCGGCGCGCAGCGTCCCGCAGTGATCGCGCGCGAACTGACCAAGCTGTTCGAGACCGTCCTGGACGGAACGCTCGAGGATCTGCGTGCGCGCGTCGCCGCCGATCCCAACCAGCGCAAGGGCGAGTTCGTGCTGATCGTCGAAGGCGCCGGCGAGGACGCCGACGCCCGCATCGCCGAAGGCCAGCGCCTGTACGCCAAGCTGACCGAATACCTCAAGCCCTCGCAGGCGGCGAAGCTCGCGGCCGAACTGAGCGGCGCGCCGCGCAAGGCGCTGTACAACTCGGCGGAGTAGTCCTCGGCAGGGTTGCGGCCTCCCGTCAGGCGTCATCCCTGCGAAAGCGGGGATCCATCGTTAAGCGCTACGAGCCCGGTCGAAGCTGATGTGGTTACAGATGGATTCCCGCCTTCGCGGGAATGACGAGCAAAAGGTGGGCGCCGTACCGGAGGGACGAGCCCCCTTTAGTAAAGGGGGCGCCGTGGCAGCGGCGGGGAATTGGAGGCGAACCTGAGCGGGGCCCAAAGTTTGTGCGGCAAACTTTGGGGAATCCGAAGGCGAAAGCCGTAGAATTCGCACCGCGGAGTCGGCCAGGCAGTCGCGTCATCCGAAAGGATGCCGAGGAAAGTCCGGGCTCCACAGGGCACGGTGCCAGGTAACGCCTGGGCGGCGCGAGCCGACGGAAAGTGCAACAGAGAGCAGACCGCCGAACGGCGTCGCAAGACGCGCGTGGTAAGGGTGAAACGGTGCGGTAAGAGCGCACCGCGAGTCCGGCAACGGACCGGCACGGCAAACCCCACCGGGAGCAAGACCAAATAGGGAGGCAATGCCGCGGCCCGCGGTGTCTCCGGGTAGGTTGCTTGAGCGTCGCGGTGACGCGGCGCCTAGAGGAATGACTGTCCACGACAGAACCCGGCTTATCGGCCGGCTCCGCGCTTTTTCATCCGTGCGCCAGCGCGGATGAAAAAGCGCCCCAAAGTTTTGCGCGCAAAACTTCGGGCCCGGGCTCATGCCCCCAATACCCCGCCGCTGCCGCGGCGCCCCCTTTACCAAAGGGGGCTATCGGCTGTGCGTGGCTTGCTGCGGGTGATCTGGTGCCCGCACTGGAGGCAGGGTTTTCTTGGGAGCTTCCTGACGCGCAGCGGTGCATAGCACCTTTCAATCGCTTCCTCCACTCCGATAGCTGGCGCGCATTCATGCGGGGCGCTGCATCGCAGCATGCCGCTGGAGCCGCTGTTTTGACCCAACCGCACTGCGGGCTGAACGATGCCCCAGTCTCAAAAAATGAGACGAAACAAAGGTTAGTGGATAAGTCTTGAACAAACCTGTGAAGTTCTTCGCAAGCCATTGATGTGACAGGTGAATTTGCGTCTCGAAACTTGTTGACAACCCTGTGAGGCGTGCCTAAGGTGGGCATCTGAGGGAAAACCGGGTTTTTTGTGGTTTTCCGTGACCAAGCCGTCCGAGTAGAGGCGGCACCAACCAGGTGCGGAATGTTCCAGGGCGAGACCGCCATCACGATCGACGACAAGGGCCGGCTGGCGGTACCCACCGTCTACCGGGACGTCGTCGCGCGCGATTGCGGCAACCGGCTGGTCATCACCTACAACCCCTTCGAGTCGGGATCGCTCTACCTGTATCCGCAGGCGATCTGGGAGCGGCTGCGCGACCAGGTCAATGCGCTGCCGAAGGCGAAGGCGGTTAACCGCAGCATGCAACTCAAGCTCGTCGGCGCCGCGGCGTTCGTCGAGCTGGACGGCAACGGGCGCATCAGCATTCCGGCCAGCCACCGCGCGGCGGTGGGCATCGAGAAGAAGGCCGTCCTGCTGGGCATGGGCGACAAGTTCGAACTGTGGAGCGAGCAGGCGCATCACGCGCAGATCCGTCAGACGGTGTCCGACGAGGATCTGAGCGACGAGCTGCTCGACCTGCAGCTGTGACGGTGGGTGGCATGGGGCGCGGCGCGCTCTCCGGCCACCTTCCCGTGATGTACGCGCAGGTGCTCGACGGCCTGCGTGTGCACGGGAATGGAACGTACCTGGACGGCACGTTCGGGCGTGGCGGTCACGCGCGTGGCGTGCTGGAACAACTCGGCCCCGGAGGCCGGCTGCTGGTCATGGACAAGGATCCCGAAGCGATCGCCGTCGCCGAACGCGAGTTCGGGTCGGACCCGCGCGTGTCCGTTTTCCGTGGCAGCTTCGCGCAACTCGCGCAGTGGGATGCGACCGCGTCCGGCCTCGATGGCGTGCTGTTCGACCTGGGCGTTTCCTCGCCGCAGCTGGACGTGGCCGAGCGCGGTTTCAGCTTCGGCAAGGACGGTCCGCTGGACATGCGCATGGATCCCGACAGCGGCGAAAGCGCGGCGCAGTGGCTGGCCCACGCGGACGAGCGCGAGATCGCCGACGTGCTATGGACCTACGGCGAGGAGCGCATGAGCCGCCGGATCGCGCGCGCCATCGTTGCCCGGCGCGGCGACCAGCCGCTGCTGCGCACCGCGCAGCTGGCCGACCTGATCGCCTCGGTGGTGCCGCGCGGCGACCAGAAGATCCATCCGGCCACGCGCAGCTTCCAGGCCATCCGCATCTTCATCAACCGCGAACTGGCCGACCTGGAAACCGGGCTGGACGCGGCCCTGGCGCGCCTGAAGCCGGGCGGCCGCCTGGCGGTGATCAGCTTCCATTCGCTGGAAGACCGCATCGTCAAGCAGTTCATCGCGCGTCACAGCAAGGCGCCGCCGGCCAATCGCCGCATGCCGGTGGAAGTCGCGTTCACGCCGACGCTGCTGGCGATCGGTTCGGCGCAGAAGGCGAACGAAGAAGAGACCTCGGCCAATCCGCGTGCCCGCAGCGCCGTGCTGCGCGTGGCGGAAAAGATGGCGATCGGGGATGGGGACACGGACATCGCATCGGAAGGTGCCTCCGCGACGGCGAAGCAGGCGACGCGCCGTGGGCATCGACGGGAAGCGATGGCGCCCGGCGAGTCGGTGTTCGCGCGATTCCGCGTTCCCCATTCCCGAATCGCGGCCAGTGCGGGAGCGCCCGCATGAGCGTGCTGCGCCTGCTGCTGAGCGTGCTGGTGGTGGCCAACGTCGTGTCGGCGTTGGCTGTCGTGCAGGCGCGCCACCAGCATCGGCAGCTGTTCGTGCAGCTGAGCCGCCTGGAGCGCGCGCGCGACGAGCTCAACATCGAATTCGGCCGTCTGCAGCTGGAGCAGGCGACCTGGGCGGAAAGCAACCGCATCGATCAGGTCGCGCGCGACCGCCTCGGCATGAAGTTTCCCGAAGGCGCCGAAACCGTGGTGATCCGTCCATGAGCGGCTCGTCGAAGAATCCCCGCAGCAAGCTTGGCCGCAGCGGTCCGCTCGATGCCGTGCTGGCGCTGCGCGACAGGTTCGGCGAGCGCGACCGCGTCGCCGGCAAGGGCCGATCGCGCGCTTCGTTCAACCTGCGCAACCGCCTGCTGCTGGTGGGCGGCGCGCTGGGGCTGTGCTCGGTGGCGCTGGTCGGTCGCGCGCTGGACCTGCAGGTCATCAGCAACGATTTCTATCGCCAGCAGGGCGATGCGCGCTCGCTGCGCGAGATCCCGATCCCGACCTCGCGCGGCATGATCACCGACCGCAACGGCGAGCCGCTGGCCGTGTCCACGCCGGTCGAGTCGGTGTGGGCCAACCCGCAGGAACTGCTGAAGTATCCCGACCGCATTCCGGTGCTGGCCAAGGCCCTGGGTGTTTCGCCGGATGCGCTGACGCGCAAGCTGAGCCAGCGCGCAGGCAAGGAGTTCGTCTACCTCAAGCGCCGCATCAATCCGGACGAGGCGCGCCGCATCCTAGCCTACAAGGTGCCGGGCGTGTTCTCGCAGCGCGAGTTCCGTCGGTTCTACCCGCAGGGCGAGGCGATGGCGCACGTCCTGGGCTTCACCAACATCGACGACCTGGGCCAGGAGGGCCTGGAACTGGCCTTCGACGAATGGCTGCGCGGCAAGCCGGGCGCCAAGCGCGTGATCCGCGACGGCGCGGGCCGCATCGTCGAGAGCGTCGACCTGGTGAAGCCGGCCGAGCCCGGCCGCGACCTCACGCTGACCATCGACCGCCGCATCCAGTACCTGACGGCGCGCGAGCTGCGCGCCACGCTGGAACGCACCGGCGCGAGCAGCGGCTCGGCGGTGGTGCTCGACATCGCCACCGGCGAAGTGCTGGCGATGGCGAACCTGCCCACCTACAACCCCAATTCGCCCAGCGTCGGCACGCAGGACACGCACCGCAACCGCGCGGTGACCGACGTGATCGAGCCGGGTTCGACGATGAAGCCGCTGACGGTGGCCGCCGCGCTGGAAGCGGGCGTGATCACGCCGAAGACGATCTTCGACACCAATCCGGGCTGGATGCCCAACGGCCGCTATCGCACCACCGACCATCGCAATTACGGAATCCTCGACACCACCGGCGTGATCACCAAGAGTTCCAACGTCGGCGTCTCGAAGATCGTCGCCAAGCTTCCGAACCAGCAGTACTACGAGTTCCTCAAGCGCTTCGGCTATGGCCGCAAGACCAACAGCGGCTTCCCGGGCGAGTCGTCCGGCGTGCTGGCGCCGCCCTCGCGCTGGAGTGGCACGACCAAGCAGACCATGTCGTACGGCTATGGCCTGTCGGCCACGCCGTTGCAGATCGCGCAGGCGTACGCCGCGCTGGGCAACGGCGGCAAGCTGATCACGCCGACGTTCGTCAAGGGCGAGCGCCACGAACCGGTGCAGGTGCTCGATCCGGTCATCGCCGGCCAGGTCATGCGCATGATGCAGACCGTGACGGAGCCGGGTGGCACCGCCACGCAGGCCGCGATCCTGGGCTACCACGTTGCCGGCAAGACCGGCACGGCGCGCAAGTTCAACGAGTCCGGCGGCTATTCGCGCCGCTACATCTCGTTCTTCGCCGGCGTGGTGCCGGTGCAGAACCCGCGCTTCTCGATGGTGGTGGTGGTCAACGATCCGGACCCGGCCAAGGGCTACTTCGGAGGCTACGTCTCGGGGCCGATGTTCAAGAGCGTGATGGAAGGCGCGCTGCGCCTGATGGACGTCGCGCCCGACGACATCGACACCTGGCTGGCCGCGCAGGCCGAGGCCGAGGCCAAGCGCGCCAAGGCCAACGGCGGCAAGCCGACCGGCACCGTGCTGCCGGTCCCGGCCCACGCGACGGCGGTGCCGGTGTCCACCGGCATGGTCGCCGCACCGGGTGGTGCGCGATGAGCCGCCTCATGCCGCTGGTCGAACTGTTGCCGGATGTGGCCGGCATCCCGCCGGAGCTCACCATCCGCGGGCTGGTGCTCGACAGCCGTGCGGTGCGTCCGGGTTATGCCTTCGTCGCGATCGCGGGTTTCGGCGCGCACGGATTGAAGTTCGTCGACCAGGCCCGCGCATCCGGCGCGGCCGCGATCCTGTTCGAACCGCCGGCGCCCGCCGATCTGCCCGCCCCACACGACGCCATCGCGGTGCCGGGCCTGCGTGCGCGCCTGGGCGAGATGGGCGACCGCTTCCACGGGCGCGCGACCGCGGCGATGACCGTGGTTGGCGTGACCGGCACCAACGGCAAGACCTCGACCGTGCAGTTGCTGACGCAGGCTTGGCACCTGCGCGGCATCACCAGCGGCAGCGTGGGCACGCTCGGTGCGGGTCTCTACGGTCAGGTGGTGCCCACAGGGTTCACCACGCCGCTGGTGCTGCAGACGCACGAACTTCTGGCGGGCATGCACGACGAAGGTGCCCAGGCCATCGCGATGGAAGCCAGTTCGCACGCGCTCGACCAGGGTCGCGTTGATGGCGTGCATTTCGACGTCGCGGTGTTCACCAACCTCACGCGCGACCATCTGGATTACCACGGCGACATGGCGACCTACGGCGCGGCCAAGGCGCGCCTGTTCGCGTGGCCGGGGCTGAAGGCGGCCGTGATCAACCTGGACGATGCGTTCGGCCGTGAGCTGATCGCGTCGCTGCGCCCGGAAATCCGCGCGATCGGCGTCAGCTCGCGCGGCGACGCGTCCGCGACGCTGCGCGCGGAGAACCTGCGCTTCGACAACGCCGGCATCGGTTTCGACCTGGTGGTCGGCGAGGAACGTCATCCGGTCGCGTCGCCGCTGCTCGGCCGCTTCAACGTCGACAACCTGCTGGCCGTGGCGGGCGTACTGCTCGCACTGGGCGATGCACCGGCGCAGGTCGCCGCCACGCTGTCGCAACTGCAGCCGATCCATGGGCGCATGAACCGTCTCGGCGGCGACGGCCACGCACCGCTGGTCGTGGTCGACTACGCGCACACGCCGGACGCGCTGGAACAGGCACTGGCTTCGCTGCGCGCGCACGTGACGGAGCGTCTGGTGTGCGTGTTCGGTTGCGGTGGTGACCGCGACCGCGGCAAGCGTCCACAGATGGCGGCCATCGCAGAGCAGCATGCCGATGCGGTCATCGTGACAGACGACAACCCGCGCTTCGAAGACGGCGACGCCATCGTCGCCGACATCATGGCCGGCTTCGCGCATCCGCAGCGCGTGACCGTGCAGCGCGACCGCGCGGCGGCGATTGGCGTCGCCGTGGGTACCGCTTCTGCCAACGACATCGTGCTGGTGGCCGGCAAGGGCCACGAGCCGTACCAGGATATCCAGGGCGTGCAGCATCCGTTCGACGACACCCAGGTGGCGCGCGCCGCACTGCAGGCGAGGACGCCGCACGGGAATGGAAGGGCGCGGCACACGGAGGGACAGGCATGAAGAAGCTCCGCCTGTCCGACATCGCGCGCATGACCCACGGGCGCCTCGTGGGCAATGACCGCACGGTCGATGCTGTCGCCACCGACACCCGCGCATTGCCCCAGGGCGGCGCGGCGCTGTTCGTCGCGCTCAAGGGCGAGCGCTTCGATGGCCACGACCACGTCGCAAAAGCCGCGCAGGCCGGTGTCGCAGCAGCGCTGGTCTCGCGCGAGGTCGACGCGCCGGTGCCGCAGGTCGTCGTCGCCGATACCGAGCGTGCACTGGCCGATTTCGCCGCCGCCGTGCAGCGCGAGCGCGCCGCAAAGGTCGTGGCCATCACCGGCAGCAACGGCAAGACCAGCGTGAAGTCGCTGACGCAGTCGATCCTGCAGCGCGTCGGCAAGACCTACGCCACGCCCGGCAACCGCAACAACGAGATCGGCCTGCCGCTGGCCGTGCTCGATGCGCCGGAAGACACCGAATTCGCCATCTACGAGATGGGCGCGGGCAAGCCCGGCGACATCGCGTACCTCACCGCGATCGCGCGGCCACACGTGTCGGTGGTCAACAACATCGCGCCCGGGCATCTGGAACGCATGGGCAGCCTGCTGGGCGTGGCCGACACCAAGGCCGCGATCTACGACGCGCTGCCGGCCGACGGCGTGGCGGTGATCAACGCCGACGATGCCTTCGCGCCGTACTTCGCCGAGCGCGCACACGGCCATCGCATCGTGCGCTTCGGCCTCGATGCAACCGCCGACATCACCGCGCGGGATATCGCGCCGCTGCCGGAAGGCTCCCGCTTCGTGCTGGTCACGCCGCACGGCGAAGTCGACATCACGCTCGCGTTGCCGGGCCGCCACAACGTGCGCAACGCCATGGCCGCCGCAGCGCTGGCGATGAACGTCGGCGCATCACTGCAGGCCGTTGCCGAAGGATTGAACGCCGCGCAGCCGGTGCCTGGACGCCTGATCACGCATCGCCTGGGCAATGGCGCCGTGCTGATCGACGACAGCTACAACGCCAATCCCGGCTCGCTGGCTGCGGCGATCGACACCCTGGCCGCGGGCGGTGGCGAGGCCTGGCTGGTGCTGGGCGACATGCGCGAACTGGGTGGGGACGCCGAAGCGATGCACGCCGAAGCGGGGCGCCGCGCGAAGAGCGCCGGCATCCGCCGGCTGTTCACGCTGGGCGAACTCAGCGCGGCGGCGGCGCAGGCTTTCGGCGAGGGTGCGTCGCACTTCGCCGATCACGCGTCGCTGGCGGGCGAACTGAACAACGGACTGCGCGAGGGAGTGCGGGTGCTGGTGAAGGGGTCGCGCGGCAGCGCGATGGACAAGATCGTGGCCGCGCTCGTGGGCACACAACAAGGGGACACCCATGCTGCTTGAACTCGCGCGCTGGCTGGAGCAACTGCAGAGCCTGTTCGGCCTGTTCGGCTACCTGACCTTCCGCGGCATCCTCAGCGCACTGACCGCGCTGTTCCTGTCGCTGTGGTGGGGTCCGGCGGTGATCCGCCGCCTTGGTCAGCTCAAGGGCGGCCAGCCGATCCGCAAGGAAGGCCCGCAGTCGCACTTCTCCAAGGCCGGCACGCCGACCATGGGCGGCGCGCTGATCCTGTTCACCGTGATGGCCTCCGTGCTGCTGTGGGGCGACCTGCGCAACAAGTACGTGTGGGTGGTGCTGCTGGTGATGCTGGCCTTCGGCGCGATCGGCTGGTACGACGACTGGATCAAGATCGTCAGGCGCGATCCGAACGGCCTGAAGTCGCGCTGGAAGTACCTGTTGCAGTCCATCTTCGGCCTCGGCGCCGGCCTGTACCTGTGGTACTTCGCCGACGTTCCGGCGGCGACCAACTTCTACGTGCCGTTCTTCAAGTCGATCGCGCTGCCGCTGGCGGGCATCGGCTTCGTCGCCATCGCGTATTTCTGGATCGTCGGTTTCTCCAACGCGGTCAACCTCACCGACGGCCTGGACGGGCTGGCGATCATGCCGACGGTGCTGGTGGCCTGCGCGCTGGGCATCTTCGCGTACGCCTCGGGCCACGCCGAGTTCTCGAAGTACCTGCAGATCCCGGCCGTGCCCGGCGCGGGTGAGCTGGTGATCATCTGCGCGGCCATCGCCGGCGCGGGCCTGGGCTTCCTGTGGTTCAACACCTATCCGGCGATGGTGTTCATGGGCGACATCGGCGCGCTCGCGCTCGGTGCGGTGCTCGGCACCGTCGCGGTGATCGTGCGCCAGGAACTGGTGCTGGTGATCATGGGCGGCATCTTCGTCATCGAGACGCTCTCGGTGATGATCCAGGTCGCGTCGTTCAAGCTCACCGGCAAGCGCGTGTTCCGGATGGCGCCCATCCACCACCACTTCGAGCTCAAGGGCTGGCCGGAGCCGCGCGTGATCGTGCGCTTCTGGATCATCTCGGTGGTACTCGTCCTGGTCGGCCTTGCGACGCTGAAGGTGCGCTGATGAGCGAAACCGCGCGCCAGGCGACACGACTCGACGCGATCGGCGGCCACTTCGACCCGTGGCTGCTCGGGATCTCGTGCGCGCTCGCATGCCTGGGCGTGGTGATGGTGGGTTCGGCCTCGATCGGCGTCGCCGACGGGCATGACGTGGGCCCGTTCTACTTCCTCGCCAAGCACGCGATGTTCCTGGTCGTGGGCCTGGTCGCGGCCGGCTGGGTGATGCGCACCGAACTGAAGACCGTCGAGCAGCACAGCCAGTGGCTGCTGCTGGTGTGCTTCGTGCTGCTGATCGCAGTGTTCGTGCCCGGGTTGGGCAAGAGCGTCAACGGCGCGCGGCGCTGGCTGAACCTGGGCTTGTCCAACTTCCAGGCGGTGGAGGCGGTGAAGCTGCTCTACATCGTGTGGCTGGCCAGCTACCTCAAGCGCTACAGCGAGGAAGTCACCGCGACCTGGGGTGCGATGCTCAAGCCGATCGGCGTCGCCGTGGGCCTGGTGGTGCTGCTGCTGTTGCAGCCGGATTTCGGTTCGTCCTCGCTGCTGCTGGCGATCACCGCCGGCATGCTGGTGCTGGGCGGCGTGAACATGCCGCGCATGTTCGGCCCGGTGCTGGTGGGCCTGCCGGTGCTGGCCATCGTCGCCATCGCCGAGCCGTACCGCGTCACGCGCCTCACCTCGTTCCTGGATCCGTGGCAGGACCCGTTCAAGACCGGATACCAGCTGACCAATGCGTTGATGGCGGTCGGTCGCGGCGAATGGCTGGGCGTCGGCCTGGGCGCGTCGGTGCAGAAGCTCTCGTACCTGCCCGAAGCGCATACCGACTTCATCATGGCGGTCATCGCGGAGGAGTTCGGCTTCTTCGGCGTGTGCCTGGTCGTCGCGCTCTACGCGGGCCTTGCCGGCCGCGCGTTCTGGATCGGCCTGAAGTGCGTGGAGATGCGTCGCCACTTCGCCGGCTATTGCGCGTTCGGCATCGCGCTGTGGATGAGCCTGCAGAGTTTCGTTTCCATCGGCGTGAACCTTGGCCTGCTGCCGACCAAGGGCCTGACGCTGCCGATGGTTTCGTACGGTGGCTCCAGCGTGATCATGACTTGTGCGGCGCTCGGCCTGCTGCTGCGCGTCTCGTACGAGCTCGACCGCGCGCAGCGCCAGGTGGCGCGCGTGCGCAACGACAACGCACCGCTGCCGTCGCAGCCCGCAACGGCAGGTTCAACGCCGACACCTTCTTCGCCGACGCCGCTGCCCTCGCGCAAGCCGGCCGCGGTACGTGGCACCAGCCGCCTGCAGCAGCGCGTCGAGCCGACGCTCGGGAGGATCGCGTGATGCATGCCGCGACCGACTCCGATCTGCATCCGGTGATGATTCTGGCCGGCGGAACGGGCGGGCACATCTTCCCGGGGCTGGCCGTTGCGCGTGCGCTGCGTGATCGCGGCGTGCCGGTGCTGTGGCTGGGCGCCGAGGGCGGCATGGAAACGCGCCTGGTCCCGCAGCACGGCATCGCCATCGACACCATCGCGGTGCGCGGCATGCGTGGCAAGGGAGTGGGTGCGCTAATCGCCACGCCGTTCCGGATGATCGGTGCGGTGCGAGCCGCGCTGCAGACGCTGCGCGAACGCCAGCCGCGCGCGGTGATCAGCTTCGGCGGTTACGCGGCAGGCCCCGGCGGCATCGCCGCGCGACTGGCCGGCGTCCCGCTGATCGTGCACGAGCAGAACCGCGCGCCGGGCCTCACCAATCGCGTGCTGGCGCGTTTCGCGCGGCACGTGCTGGCCGGATTCCCCGATACCTTCCCGCAATTGCGCGAGGAAGTGGTGGGCAATCCGGTGCGTGCCGAGATCGCGAACGTGCCGGCTCCGGCGCAGCGCTTCGCCGGCCGCAGCGGCCCGCTGCGCGTGCTGGTCCTGGGCGGCAGCCAGGGCGCGCGCGCGCTCAACACCGCGGTTCCGAAGGCTGTTGCAGGCCTGCGCGGCCGCATCGAATGCGACGTGCGCCATCAGTGCGGCGAGAAGCTGCGCGAGGAGGCCGAGCGTGCCTATGCGGAGGCGGGCGTGCACGCATCGGTCGAACCGTTCATCGCCGACATGGCTGGAGCCTACGCCTGGGCCGACCTGGTGGTGTGCCGCGCCGGTGCGCTGACGCTGGCGGAGTTGTGCGCAGCAGGCGTGGGAAGCGTGCTGGTGCCGTTCCCGCAGGCGGTGGACGACCACCAGACCAAGAACGCGCAGTACCTGGTCGATCGCGGTGCCGCGCAGCTGGTGCCGCAGGGGCAGGGCGGCGATCTCGCCGATCGCCTGTCGGCCACCATCGAAATCCTCGGCGAACGCGGCGCACTGCTGCAGATGGCGCAGGCCGCGCGCGCGATGGCCAAGCCCGACGCGGCAGACCGCGTCGCCCAACTGGTTCTGGAGCAAGTGAAATGAGTACGGCCCTGCGTCGCCGCCTGCAGCACACCGGCGACCTCGCCAAGGCGTTCCCGCGTGTGCACTTCGTCGGCATCGGCGGCGTAGGCATGAGCGGCATCGCCGAAGTGATGTGCACGCTGGGCTACCAGGTGTCGGGCTCGGACAACGCGGACAACGCGGTCACGCGGCGGCTCGGCTCGCTTGGCGTGGACGTGCAGCGCGGTCACGCCGCGGCCAACGTGCTCGGTACCGATTGCGTGGTCGTGTCTAGCGCGATCAAACCCGACAACCCGGAATTGATGGAAGCGCGCGCGCAGCGCATTCCGGTGGTGCCGCGTGCGGAGATGCTGGCCGAGCTGATGCGCTTCAAGCGCGGCATCGCCGTGGCCGGCACGCATGGCAAGACCACCACGACCTCGCTGACGGCCAGCGTGCTGGCCGAGGGCGGCATCGACCCGACCTTCGTGATCGGCGGCCAGTTGCTCGCGGCCGGCGCCAACGCGCGCCTGGGCAAGGGCGACTGGCTGGTCGCGGAAGCCGACGAGAGCGATGGCAGCTTCCTGCGCCTGAATCCCCAGATCGCCATCGTCACCAACATCGATGCCGATCATCTGGAGAACTACGGCGGCGACTTCGCCAAGGTGCAGGCGGCCTTCGAGGAATTCATGCATCGCCTGCCGTTCTACGGCCTGGCCGTGCTGTGCATCGACGATGCGGAAGTCGCGGCACTCGCAAAGAAGACGCCGCGCCATGTGATGACCTACGGTTTCAGCGCCGAGGCCGACGTCCGTGCGGAAGACGTCCAGCAGCATGGTCCGCACATGCAGTTCGTGCTGTGCCTGCCCGACGCGACGCGTACGCCGATCACGCTGGCATTGCCGGGCCGCCACAACGTGCTCAACGCGCTCGCCGCGGCGTCGGTGGCGTGGCAGCTCGGTGTGGCGGCCGATGCGATCGCCCGCGCGCTGCAGAACTTCGCCGGTGTCGGCCGTCGCTTCAACCTGCTGGCCAGCCCGACCACCGCCAAAGGCGCGACCGTGCAACTGGTCGACGACTACGGACACCACCCCAAGGAACTGGAAGCCGTGTTCGCCGCTGCGCGCGGCGGCTGGCCGGACAGGCGACTGGTGGTGGCGTTCCAGCCGCACCGCTACAGCCGCACGCGCGACCTGTTCGACGAGTTCGCCGCGGTGCTGTCCAGCGTGGACGTGCTGGTGCTGACCGAGGTGTATCCCGCGGGCGAAGCGCCGATCGCCGGTGCCGACGCGAAGTCGCTGGCGCGAGCGATCCGCGCGCGCGGCCGCATCGATCCGATCGTGGTGTGCGGCGCGGGCGACCTGTCCGGCGTGCTCCCCGACGTCCTCAACGATGGCGACCTGCTGCTGATGATGGGCGCGGGCGACATCGGCTACGCCGCGCAGCAGATCGCGGCCAACGGTTTCAACGGAGACAGCAGGAAGTGAGCGCGCAGTCCGCAACGCCGCAGATCGGCCCGCCCCGCATCAGCGACCCCGCTGCATTCGGCCGCGTGGCCGTGCTGATGGGCGGCACCAGTGCCGAGCGCGAGGTCTCGCTCGATTCCGGCAGCAACGTGCTCGAGGCCTTGCGCTCGCGCGGCGTCGATGCGTTCGCCATCGACGGCATACCGGCGCTGGTGGATGCCATCCGCGCCGGCAAGGTCGATCGCGTCTTCAACATCCTGCACGGCAACAAGGGCGGTGGCGAAGACGGCGTCCTGCAGGGCTTATGCGACGCGCTGGGCGTGCCGTACACCGGTTCGGGCGTGCTCGGTTCGGCGCTGAGTATGGACAAGATCCGCACCAAGCAGGTGTGGCTGAGCGTCGGCCTGCCGACGCCGCGCTACGTGCGACTGGGCAAGGGCGACGACGTGCATGCTGCTGCGCGCTCGCTGGGCTTGCCGGTGTTCATCAAGCCGTCGAGCGAAGGCTCCAGCGTCGGCGTGTCGCGCGTGCTGGAGGAATCCGACATCGACGGCGCGGTGGAGCTGGCCGCGAACTACCCCGGCGAGATGCTGATGGAGCAGCTGATCGTGGGCGAGGAACTGACCGTGCCGATGCTGGGTGGCCACGCGCTGCCGTCCATCCGCATCGTGCCGAAGGGCGAGTGGTACGACTACCACGCCAAGTACCTCGCGGACGACACGCAGTACCTGTGCCCGGGGCTGGAAGGCGCGGAAGAGGACGAGATCCGACGTCTCGCAAGCGAGGCGTTCATTGCCGCCGGCTGCAGCGGCTGGGGGCGCGTGGATTTCATGCGTGACCGCGCGAGCGGCCAGCTGTACCTGCTGGAGATCAACACCGCGCCGGGCATGACCAGTCATTCGCTGGTGCCGAAGGCGGCGCGCCAGGTCGGAATTGCGTTCGAGGAACTGTGCTGGCGCGTGCTGGAGTCGAGCTTCCCCGACACCGGAGGTGCGGCGGCGTGAACGCCATGCTTCGCCTCGTCGGGTGGGTCCTCGCGCTGGCACTGGTGGTGCTGCCGATCGTTGCCGTGCTCAACGGCTGGGTCGGTGCGCGCCATTGGCCGCTGACCAAGCTGCGCGCCACCGCCGAGTTCGAACGCGTGGATGCCGCGCTGCTGCAGAAGACGCTGCTGCCCTACGCGCAGCGTGGCTTCTTCGCGGTGGACCTGGCAGCGGCGCAGGACGCAGTGTCGAAGCTGCCGTGGGTGGAACGCGCCGAAGTGCGCAAGCGCTGGCCGGACGTGCTGGAAGTGACCGTGTCCGAGCACCGACCGTTCGCGCGCTGGGGCAACGACCAGCTGCTTTCGGAGCAGGGCAAGTTGTTCCCGGCCAAGGGCATCGACGTGCCGAAGGGCCTGCCGCTGCTGGGCGGCCCGGCGACGCGCGTGGGCGAAGTGGTGGAGATCTACAACGAATCGCGCGCGATGTTCGCGCCGATCGGGCTGGACGTGCGCGAGGTCGGCCTCGACGCGCGCGGCAGCTGGACGCTGGGCCTGGACAACGGTGCGCGCATCGTCGTCGGGCGCAGCGAGGCACGCGCACGACTCGGGCGCTTCGTGCGCCTGCTGCCGCAGTTGCTGGCACAGCAGGCGCAGATCCTGCAGCGCGCCGACCTTCGCTACACCAACGGATTCGCACTGACGTGGGCGCCGATGCCGGCACCCGCGCCCGTGCCGCAACAACAAGGGTCAACATGAATCGCAAGGGTGACAAGTCGCTGATCGTCGGCCTCGACATCGGCACCTCGAAGGTGGTGGCGCTGGTCGGCGAATACTCGCCGGGCAACCCCATCGAGGTGATCGGCATCGGCTCGCACGAATCGCGCGGCCTCAAGCGCGGCGTGGTCGTGGACATCGAATCGACGGTGCAGTCGATCCAGCGCGCCATCGAGGAGGCCGAGTTGATGGCCGGCTGCGAGATCCGCTCGGTTTACGCGTCGATCTCCGGCAACCACGTGCAGTGCCGCAACTCGCAGGGCATCGCGCCGATCCGAGACGGCGAAGTGACCTACGGCGACCTGGACCGCGTGCTGGAGGCGGCCAAGGCCGTTGCCATTCCGGCCGACCAGAAGATCCTGCACGCGATCCCGCGCGACTACGTGCTGGACGACTCGCAGGAAGGCATCCGCAATCCCGTCGGCATGACCGGCGTGCGCCTGGAAGTGCACGCGCACCTGGTGGTGTGTGCGCAGTCGGCCGCGGCCAACATCAGCAAGTGCGTGCAGCGCTGCGGTTTGCAGGTCGATGACCTGGTGCTGAGCGTGCTGGCCTCCAGCCAGGCGGTGCTGACCAACGACGAGCGCGAACTTGGCGTGGTGCTGGTCGACATTGGCGCGGGTACCACCGACATCGCGGTGTTCGTGCAGGGCGCGATCGCGCACAGCGCGAGCCTGCCGATCGCCGGCGACAAGGTCACCGAGGACATTGCGCACATGCTGCGCACGCCGACGCCGGAAGCAGAACAGATCAAGGTGCGCTATGCCTGCGCGCTGGCGCAGATGGCGACGGCGGAAGAATCGATCCAGGTGCCCAGCGTCGGCGATCGTCCGCCGCGCCGCATGCCGCGCGCCTCGCTCGCGCAGGCCGTGCAGGCGCGCTACGAGGAGATCTTCGAAATGATCCAGGCCGAACTGCGTCGCAGCGGCTTCGAGCAGCACGTGCGCGCCGGCATGGTGCTCACCGGCGGCGCCGCGAAGATGGAAGGCGTGGTCGAGCTGGCCGAGGAAATGCTGCAGATGCCGGTGCGCGTGGGCATTCCGCAGCACGTGACGGGCCTGGGCGAAGTGGTCGGCAATCCCGTGCACGCCACCGGCGTCGGCCTGCTGCTGATGGGCAGCCAGATCGAACATCCGCGTCGCCCGGTCATTCCGACCGGTCGCGCCGGCAGCTTCTTCAGCAAGCTCAAGAACTGGTATCGCGGCGAGTTCTGATGATCGGACGCGCCACAGGTTTCACGGAATCGACGCGGCACGGGCCGACGCCGGTTCCCGGTCCGGGGAGGCAGCCCGGGCCACGCGGGAAGGCGAGGCGAAGGCGAAGCGGTACTTGCGGTTGTGCGGCATCAGCGATTTCGAAAGACACATCACATAACTAGCAATACATAACGAGGACGACGACATGGCACATTTCGAACTGGTTGAAAAAATGGCCCCGAATGCGGTGATCAAGGTCATCGGCGTCGGCGGTGGCGGCGGCAACGCCGTCGCACACATGGTCAGCGGCAACGTGGATGGCGTGGAGTTCATCACCGCCAACACCGACGCGCAGGCCATCAAGAACTGCGGCGCCAAGCTGCAGCTGCAGCTCGGCAGCAATGTGACCAAGGGGCTGGGCGCGGGCGCGAATCCGGAAGTCGGCCGCCAGGCCGCGCTGGAAGATCGTGAACGCATCATGGACGCACTGACCGGCGCCGACATGGTGTTCATCACCGCCGGCATGGGCGGCGGCACCGGCACCGGCGCGGCTCCGGTCGTGGCGCAGCTGGCCAAGGAGATGGGCATCCTGACGGTGGCGGTGGTGACCAAGCCGTTCCCGTTCGAAGGCCGTCGCCGCATGCAGGTCGCGCTGAAGGGCATCGAGGAGCTGAGCCACCACTGCGACTCGCTGATCACCATCCCCAACGAGAAGCTGATCACCGTCCTGGGCCGCAACGCCACGATGATCCAGGCCTTCCGCGCGGCCAACGACGTGCTGCTGGGCGCCGTGCAGGGCATCGCCGACCTGATCGTGCGTCCGGGCCTGATCAACGTCGACTTCGCCGACGTGCGCACCGTGATGAGCGAGATGGGCCTGGCGATGATGGGCACCGGCGCGGCGCGCGGCGACGACCGTGCGCAGGCCGCGGCCGAGGCGGCGATCCAGAACCCGCTGCTGGACGACGTGAACCTGTCCGGCGCCAACGGCATCCTGGTCAACATCACCGCCGGTCCGGACTTCACGATGGCCGAGTTCGACGAGGTCGGCCGCACCATCGAGAACTTCGCCTCCGAGGACGCGACCGTCGTCATCGGCACGGTGCTGGATCCGGACATGCAGGACGAGGTCAAGGTGACCGTGGTCGCTACGGGCCTGAACCGCGCGGTCGCCCGCCAGTCCGTGCGTGGCAACGAACGCGAGGTGGCCCGTGCGCCGATCTCGCTGGTTCGCAACGCCACGACCGGCCAGCCGGAATTCACCTCGATGAGCGAGCCGACGCCGGCCGCCCGTCCGGGGTTCGGCGCCAGCCTGCGCGGCGGCGCCAGCGGTCGCGCCGTCGAGCCGTCGTCCACGCCGGCCGTGGCCGATTTCGGCAGCGACAGCAGCTACCTGGACATCCCGGCGTTCCTGCGTCGCCAGGCAGACTGAGTAGCTCCGCCTTGGATCGCAGGGCCGGCTGGCTTGCCGGCTCTGCGTCGCCAGGGAGACTGAAGCAGTAGCAGTTGCTCCCCCGTGGGAGCCGGGAACCGCGCGTTTGCACCCGGACGCGCGATTCCCACCTCCGTCCCGGCCCGCCAGCCGGGGCGGGATGCGTCGTCCCTAGCGCCCCGGACCCGTCCGGGGCTTTTGGGCCGGTCGGCGCCTCCGGGCCCGACCGGCCAGTTTGCGTGGCGGGCGTGACCCGTTTCCGACAAGGTTCAGGCCCCGCGGTGCTATTCTTCCCGGCCGTTCAGGCGGGAATGATTTGCATCCGCCCGCCGCAGTACCCAGATTCCGACAAGAACACAGGCCGCCCCACAGGTCCCCTCCGATGCTGCGCCAGCGCACCCTCAAGAACGTGATCCGCGCCACCGGCGTGGGCCTGCACAGCGGCGAGAAGGTCTTTCTCACCCTGCGCCCGGCACCGGTCGATACCGGCATCGTGTTCCGCCGCGTCGATCTGGACCCGGTGGTGGAGGTGCCCGCCAGCGCCGAACTGGTGACCGAGACGACCCTGTGCACGGGTCTCACCTGCGGTCCGGCCAAGATCCAGACAGTCGAGCACCTGCTGTCAGCATTGGCCGGTCTCGGCGTCGACAATCTATATGTGGAACTCTCGGCTGCCGAGGTTCCGATCATGGACGGCTCCTCGGGACCGTTCGTGTTCCTGCTGCAATCGGCGGGGATCATGGAGCAGGAGGCGCCCAAGCGCTTCATCCGCATCCGCCGCCCCGTGGAAGTGCGCGATGGCGACAAGATCGCCCGTTTCGAACCCTACGACGGCTTCCGCCTAGACTTCACCGTGCAGTTCGACCACCCGGCGATCCCGGCGTCGCAGTCGCGTGCCGTCGTCGAGTTCTCCACCGCCAATTACATCCAGGAAGTGAGCCGCGCCCGCACCTTCGGCTTCATGCGCGACCTGGAGTACATGCGCGACCGCAACCTCGGCCTGGGCGGCTCGATGGACAACGCGATCGTGCTGGACGAGTTCCGCGTCCTCAACGAGGACGGCCTGCGCTACGCCGACGAATTCGTCCGCCACAAGATCCTCGATGCGGTGGGGGACCTGTACCTCGCCGGCCATCCGATCATCGGCGCCTACACCGGCTACAAGTCCGGCCACGCGCTCAACAATAAGCTCGTGCGCGCCCTGCTGGCCGAACGTTCCGCTTGGGACGAGGTCACCTTCGCCGACACCGAGGCCAGCGAACCGCCGGTCACCTACGGCATCCCCGCCACGGCCTGAGCTTGGCGGCAGCAGTGCGGCGCATTGATCGCCGCAATCGTTTTCCTGAATTGGGCGAACGTCACAGACGTGAACATCGCGTGACGTGTTAACGTATTTATAACGAAACCCTTGCGAAAGGTTTCTAACCTCTTAACAATTTCAAGGGGTTAGGCCTTTAGCATGCCCCGAACCCTGGCGTATCGACCGTTCCCGGCACTCCAACTGCCGAGCCGGCGTGAAGCTCAGGTGGCGTCCTTGGACCCGGAGGGGTCCGGTTCCTTCAGGGACGCCAGGGCTGCCTGCAGAGCCTGTAGTGCAGCCGCGGAGATGGGTTTGGCTTTCCGGTCCGATTGCGGGGAGGCAGTCACCGGCGTTGTCGTTTTGACGATGAGTTCAGCCGCATCCAGCCCGATGGAACGGGCCGCGTCGAGTAGTTCAGGGGCTGCGAGCCGAAGCTTGGCTCGCCACACCGGGGCATCGACGACAAACACGAGCCTGCCGCGCTCGTAGTTGGCCAGCCGCGCATGGGCGGCCAGCGAAGGCGGCAGGAGTGGGCGAAACCGTTGGTCCAGTTCGTCTAGCCACAGTGCACGACGAACCGGGCCGCCAGCGGGCTCGGCGAGCAGCGCTTCGAGCGCGGCGCGTGGGGTCGAAGGGTGGCCTCGCGGCGACCTGGGCTTGGAATCAGACATTCAGACAATGACCTATCCAACCATCGTAAACAAAACCCGCGTGCAACTGGCGTACTGGCTGCAGCGGGCGGCTCATTGGGGCGCACAGCGTCCCGCCCTGGCGATGGCACTGCTGCTGGGTACCGGTACCGCACTCGGTGCCGGCGTGGGCCTGGCCGACAACGCGCTGCTGCGCGGCAAGGTCGAACGCCAGGAAGCAATGCTCGAAGTGACGCGCCGGGACGCCCAGCGCGAGATCAACGCCCTGGCGGCCCGCATGGGCGAGCTGCAGGCCGAAGCCAACCGCCTCAACGCCCTCGGCGAGCGCCTGACCCGCATCGGCCAGCTCCAGGACGGCGAGTTCGATTTCGACAAGCCGGTCGGCGTCGGTGGCGTCGGCCCGGTCCGCGACATGACCAAGCCGGAACTCGACGAGGGCATGGCCACGCTGGACGCGCAGTTCAAGGCGTCGGGCGAGCAGCTCTCGGTGCTCGAGTCGCTGCTGTTCAACCGCCAGCTCGACATGAACGCCGTGCCAGGCCGCGAACCGATCGCCAACAGCTACATCACCTCCGGCTTCGGCGGTCGCGCCGATCCGTTCAGCGGTGGCCATGCCAACCACAAGGGCATCGACTTCAAGGCCAACGTCGGCGATCCGGTGCTGGCGGTGGCGGACGGCGTGGTGAGCTACTCGGGCGTGCGCTCGGGCTACGGCAACGTGATCGAGGTCGATCACGGCAACGGCTACGTGACCCGCTATGCGCACAACTCGCGCCTGACCCGCAAGGTCGGCGAGCTGGTCCGTGCCGGGCAGGAGATCGCCAAGGCCGGCTCGACGGGTCGCTCCACGGGCGCCCACGTGCACTTCGAGGTCTGGGAAAACGGCCGCGTGGTCAACCCGCGTAATTTTCTAAGCCAGCAGTCTCCGCTGAAGATGCAGATCAAGGGCTGAGCCGCCCGCCATCCGCGAAGGCCGCATGCCGGTTACCGGTCCGGGCTTGCAAGCACGTCCGGGCGCCTCAAGATACAATCGGCGCGGCCACAGTTCAGGCTCGATACGATCGGGGCGCACGGCGCCCCGATTCCATTTGAGCCGGCCAGACATCCTCCAGGGGAACTTGCCGGCGGACGCGGACTCTGAATGCGTCCTGCCTGCCGGTCTCCTGCTCCGCTTTCCGGATCCGTACATGCTCAACAGCCTGCTTACCCGCGTTTTCGGCAGTCGCAACGAACGCCTGCTGCGTCAACTGCAACGTTCCGTCGCCAAGATCAACGCGCTCGAAGCGGAGATGCAGAAGCTCTCCGACGCCGACCTCCAGGCCAAGACACCGGAATTCCAGAAGCGCATCGCCGACGGCGAGTCGCTCGACAAGATCCTGCCGGAGGCGTTCGCGGTCTGCCGCGAGGCCGGCAAGCGCGTGCTGGGCATGCGCCATTACGACGTGCAGCTGATCGGCGGCATGGTGCTGCACCTGGGCAAGATCGCCGAGATGCGCACGGGCGAGGGCAAGACCCTGGTCGCGACGCTGCCGGTGTACCTCAATGCCCTGGAAGGCAAGGGCGTGCATGTGGTCACCGTCAACGACTACCTGGCCCGCCGCGACGCCGCCTGGATGGGCAAGCTGTACAACTGGCTGGGCCTGACGGTGGGCGTCGTGTACCCCGGCATGCCGCACTCGGACAAGCACGCCGCCTACGCCGCCGACATCACCTACGGCACCAACAACGAGTTCGGCTTCGACTACCTGCGCGACAACATGGCGCTGTCGAAGGACGACCGTTTCCAGCGTGGCCTGCACTACGCCATCGTGGACGAGGTCGACTCGATCCTGATCGATGAGGCGCGCACGCCGCTCATCATTTCGGGCCCGGCCGACGAGTCGCCGGAGCTGTACATCAAAGTCAACCGCATCGTTCCGAACCTCGTCCGCCAGGCGACGGAAGAGAGCGAGGGCGACTACTGGGTCGACGAGAAGAGCAAGCAGGTGCACCTGTCCGAATCGGGCCAGGAGCATGCCGAGGCGCTGCTGCGCCAGGCGGGCATCCTGCAGGGCGACGAGGACTCGCTGTACAGCCCGCAGAACCTGAGCGTGGTGCACCACCTCAACGCCGCCATGCGCGCGCATGCCATCTACCAGCGCGACGTGGACTACATCGTGCGCGATGGCGAGGTGGTGATCGTCGACGAGTTCACCGGACGCACGCTGCCGGGCCGTCGCTGGTCGGACGGCCTGCACCAGGCGGTCGAGGCGAAGGAAGGCGTGCCGGTCCAGCGCGAGAACCAGACGCTGGCCAGCATCACATTCCAGAACCTGTTCCGCATGTACAAGAAGCTGTCCGGCATGACCGGCACGGCGGACACCGAGGCGTACGAATTCCAGAGCATCTACGGCCTGGAAGTCATCGTGATCCCGCCCAACAAGGCGGTGCAACGCAAGGACCACCCGGATGCGGTGTTCCTCAACCGCAACGGCAAGTACCGCGCGGTGCTGAACGAGATCAAGGAAGCCAACGCGCGCCGCCAGCCGGTGCTGGTGGGCACGACCTCGATCGAAGTGTCCGAAATGCTGAGCCAGCAGCTGAAGGACGCCGGCATCCACCACGAGGTGCTCAACGCCAAGCAGCATGAGCGGGAGGCGCAGATCGTCGCGCAGGCGGGTCGCCCGGGCGCGATCACCATCGCCACCAACATGGCCGGCCGCGGTACCGACATCGTGCTGGGCGGCTCGCTGGAGAACGAACTGGCCGAGCTGGAAGCCAAGAACGACGGCGAGATCGATGAGGTCACCAAGGCGCGCCTGAAGTCGGAATGGCAAGCTCGTCACGAAGCGGTCAAGGCCGCCGGCGGCCTGCACATCGTCGGCACCGAGCGCCACGAGAGCCGCCGCATCGACAACCAGCTGCGCGGCCGCGCCGGCCGACAGGGCGACCCGGGTTCCAGCCGGTTCTACCTGTCGCTGGAAGACAACCTGATGCGCATCTTCGCGGCAGACTGGGTGCAGCGCGTGATGGCGCGCATGGGTCTGAAGGAAGACGACATCATCGAAAGCCCGCTGGTGACCAAGCAGATCGCCAACGCGCAGCGCAAGGTCGAGGCCCACAACTTCGACATCCGCAAGAACCTGCTGGACTTCGACGACGTCAACAACGACCAGCGCAAGGTCATCTACGCCCAGCGCGACGAGTTGCTGGAAGCCGAAAGCGTGCAGGAGAACATCGAGGGCATCCGCGGCGATGTGGTCGCCGACATCGTCGCCCGCTTCGTGCCGCCCAACTCCATCGACGAGCAGTGGGACCTGCCGGGCCTGGAAGCGACGCTTGCGCAGGAATTCGGCGTGCAGATGCCGCTGGTCGCGATGGCGAAGGAAAGCGAGGAGTTGGACGCGGAGACGATCGAGGAGCGGGTGCAGGAAACCGTGCGCCAGCACTTCGACGAGCGCGAGAAGCAACTCGGCAGCGAAACCATGCGCCTGCTGGAAAAGCACATCATGCTCAACGTGCTGGACCAGAACTGGAAGGAGCACCTGGCCCGCATGGATTACCTGCGCCAAGGCATCCACCTGCGTGGTTACGCGCAGAAGCAGCCCAAGCAGGAGTACAAGAAGGAAGCCTTCGAGTTGTTCTCCGAGATGCTGGAGAAGGTGAAGCGCGAAGTCGTCACGTTGCTGGCGCGTGTGCGCATCCGCAGCGAGGAGGAAGTCGCGGCCCTGGAGGCGCAGGAGCGCGCCGCCGCCGAGGCGCAGGCGCGGCAGATGCAGTTTCAGCACGCCAGTGCCGGTGGCTACGGCGCCGACGAGGAAGCCGAGCAGGCGCAGGCGCGTGGCGCGGCCGGTGGCGACGCGTTCGCCAATGTTGGCCGCAACGACCCCTGCCCATGCGGCAGCGGCAAGAAGTACAAGCACTGCCATGGACAGCTGGCCTGAGTCATCGGCCCGCACATCGCCTTCCCCGCATGAGGGGGAAGGCGTCGTGACGCGAGGCGCCTGATGCCCTCGGTCACTTCGGTACCTCCGTTGTCAGACAGCCGCGTTGCGACGCCTTCGAGCGCCGGCGTGCCGCTTCGCGTCGTCGAAGTGGTTGCAGGCGTGATCCGCGATGCCCGCGGCCGTGTGCTGCTGGCACGACGTACGGAAGGACGCGATCTGGCAGGCCTGTGGGAATTCCCGGGCGGCAAGCGCGAGCCCGGCGAGTCGGCCGAGGAAGCACTGGCCCGTGAGCTGCACGAGGAACTGGGGATCGAGGTCGAGATCGGCCCGGCGCTGATCACGGTACCCCAACGCTATCCGGACAAGCGGCTGCGCCTGGACGTACGCGTCATCACTGCCTGGCGCGGAAATGCGCACGGGCGGGAAGGGCAGGCGCTGGTGTGGGTACCGCCTGGCAAGCTCCCCACCTATTCGATGCCGCCGGCCGACCGGCCGGTGGTCGCGGCCCTGCTGCAGCCACCTCATTATCTGGTGACGCCTATGCCCGACGGCGGCGATGCGTCGTGGCTCGCCAGCCTCGAGGCCGCACTCGCGTCCGGCGTGCGGCGCGTACAGCTGCGCGCACCCGGCGTCGAACCGCAGCGCTGGCGATCGCTGGTGGCCTGTGCCGTGCACCTGTGCCGGCAGGCCGGGGCGGAAGTGCTGGTCAACGCCGACGTCGCCCTCGCGCGCGAGTTCTGCATCGGCGTCCACCTGCCGGCGGCGCTGCTGCATTCGTTGGATGGGCGCCCGTTGCCCACGGCGATTCCGGTCGGCGCGTCCTGCCACACTGCCGAGGATCTGCATGCCGCCGAAGCGCTTGGTTGCGACTTCGCCGTGCTGGGTAACCTTCGGCCGACGCCGAGTCATCCGGGACGCGCCGGCATCGGCTGGGACGGCTTTGCGGCGCTTCGCGAAGGCGTGTCCCTGCCGATCTACGCCATCGGCGGGCTGGCACCCGAGGATCTGGACGGGGCTCGGCAGTGCGGTGCCCAGGGCATAGCGGCGATCCGGGGACTGTGGCCGGCCGTCTGAGCGCTTTTCTTCAGACGGACGCGCCGGCCAAGGCGCGATAGCGACGATCCAGCGCCGCGACGTGCGCATCCAGCCTGTCCAGCGGGCCATCGTTGACGATGATGTCGTCGGCGATCGTGAGCCGTTGTTCGCGGGTGGCCTGTGCCGCGATCATGCGCTGCGCGAGTTCGGCATCGACTCGGTCTCGTTCCATCACGCGCGCGCGCTGCACATCGACATGCGCGTCGACCACCAGGATGCGCGACAACCACGGATAGGCCTCTCGTCCGCCACCCTCCGCCAGCAGCGGAATGGCGGCCATCGCATACGGTCCCGGTGCGGCCGCGCAGGTCTCGCGCAAGGCGGCCCGAACGCGTGGGTGGATGACGGCTTCCAGGCGCCTGCGCGCGGCTTCGTCGGCGAACACGTGGCGACGCATCGCGGCCCGATCGAGGCTTCCGTCAGCTGCCAGCATGCCGGGCCCGAACTGCTCCACCAGTTCCGCCAGTCCAGGCGATCCCGGGGCCACGGCTTCGCGCGCGGCAAGGTCCGCATCGGCCACGAAAATTCCCAGCGCCTGGAAACGGCGCGTGACCTCGCTTTTGCCGGACGCCACGCCTCCGGTAATGCCCACGATGAAATCGCTCATCCGCGCGATGTTAGCGACTTGGCGCTACCACGAGCGCGAAAGCCGGCTACTTCAGCCCGGAGTACTGCATGTAGGCGCCGATCATCTGCTCGCCCCAGAAAAAGACAATCCAGCCAGCGATGGCGAGATACGGGCCGAACGGAATCGGCGTCGCCCGGTCGCGACCCTTCATCGCCAGCCAGATCGAGCCGATGATGGCGCCGACCAGCGACGACAGCAGGATGGTCGGCAGGATGCCCTTGAGTCCCGTCCACGCACCGATGGCGGCCAGCAGCTTGAAGTCGCCATGGCCCATGCCTTCCTTGCCCGTGAGCTGCTTGAACAGCCACCAGACGGTCCACAGGCTCAGGTAACCGGCTACCGCACCCAGCAACGCGGGTTTGGCCGGAAAGTACAGGTTGTCCGACGCCGCGATCAGGCCCAGCCACATCAGCGGCAATGTGAGCTGGTCGGGCAGCAGCTGCGTGCGCAGGTCGATGCCCGACAACACGATCAGGAAGCAGGTGAAGACGATGGCGCCGAAGCCCTGCCAGCCGAATCCGAACCGCCACACGCAGGCGATCACCAGCAGCATGGTCAGAAGTTCGACCAGCGGATACTGCGGCGAGATCGGCGCCTTGCAGTTGCGGCACTTGCCGCGCAGGGCGAGGTAGCTGAACACCGGGATGTTCTCGTACCACGCCAGCTGGTGCTTGCAGTGCGGGCAGTGCGAGCGCTCCACCACGATGCCAGGCGGTGGCGGGTCGTAGGTTTCCGGCTCGCCCAGCACCTCGCGGCTGTCGCGCCGCCATTGCCACTCCAGCCGTTTGGGCAGCCGGAGGATCACCACGTTGAGGAAGCTGCCGACCAGCAGGCCGAATCCTGCCGCCAGCGGAAAACCGATGGCGGGGTTTTGATCGAGGAATGCCATGCGCGGAATTGTGGCCTAAGTCGTCGTCCCGATCAGCCCACGGTGGCCGCGAGCTTGAAGATCGGCAGGTACATGGCCACGACCATGCCGCCGACGATGACGCCCAGGAACACCATGATCAGCGGCTCCAGCAGGCTCGCCAGCGCGTCCACCGCGTTGTTGACTTCCTGCTCGTAGAACTCGGCGACCTTGAACAGCATCGTGTCCAGTGCACCGGCCTCTTCGCCGATCGCCGTCATCTGCACGACCATGTGCGGGAACAGGTTGACCTGCTTCATCGCAACGTTGACCGGATAGCCCACCGAGACGTCATCGCGGATATTGCGCACCGCATCTTCGTACACCACGTTGCCGGTCGCGCCGGCCACGGTGTCCAGCGCTTCCACCAGCGGCACACCGGCCTTGAACGTGACCGCGAGCGTGCGGGAGAAGCGGGCGATGGCCGAGTTGTGCATGATCTGACCGATCACAGGCAACTTCAGGATCATCCGGTCGAGCAGGCGCGAGAACGCCACGGAGCGGTTCTTGGCCATGATGAATGCGACGATCACGCCAACGACGCCGAGGAGCATCGCCCACCACCAGCTCACCATGAAGCGGCTGAGGGCGACGATCATCTTGGTGAAGGCGGGCAGGTCCGCACCGAAGCCCTTGAAGACCTCCTCGAACTGCGGCACCACGAACACAAGCAGGATCGAGCTCACGATGAGCGCGACCGCGATGACCATCGCGGGGTAGAACATCGCTTTCTTGATCTTGCCCTTCAGGGCTTCGATGTTCTCCTTGTAGGTCGCCACCGTGTCGAGCACCGTCTCAAGCACACCCGCCGCTTCACCGGCCCTCACCAGGTTGCGATAGAGCTCGTCGAACTGGACCGGATGCTTGCTGAGCGCTTCATACAGCGACGAGCCGCTCTCGATGTCGGCGCGGATGGTGTTTACCAGCGACGACATGCGCGGGTTCTTGTTGCCGTTGGCGATGATCTCCATGGCGCCGACGATCGGCACGCCCGACTTCATCATCGTCGCGATCTGGCGGCTGAACACGGCGATGTCGAGTGGCGTGATGCGCTTGCCGGCAGCGCCGAACAGCGGCTTCGGCTTGGGCTTGACCACCTTGGGCTGAATGCCCTGCTTCCGCAGTTCGGCACGCAGCGCATTGGCGTTCTTGGCCTGCTGCTCGCCCTTCATGACCTTGCCGCGCTTGTCCGTGCCCTGCCAGACAAAAACGCTCAGTGGGTCGGCCCTGCGGACGGTGTTCGGACGGGTGGCGGAGCGGGTCGCGGACATGGCTTAGTCCTTGGTTACGCGGTTGATTTCGGCGAGGCTGGTCACGCCGTTCTTCACTTTCAGTAAGGCGGACTGGCGCAGGTCGCGCACGCCCGACCGCAGTGCGGCCTCGGCGATCTGCAACGCGTTGCCGCCTTCCAGGACGATGGCCTGGATCTGTTCGGTCATCGGCATTACCTGATAGATGCCGGTTCGGCCCTTGTAACCCTCGGTGCAGTCGGGGCAGCCGACGGGCTCGTAGATCTTCAGGCCAGCCGTGATCTCCTCGTGCGTGAAGCCCTCGGCCAGCAGCGCATGCTCCGGCAGGTGGACTTCACGCTTGCAATCGTGCAGGCGCCGCGCGAGTCGCTGCGCGATGATCAGCGTGACCGACGAGGTGATGTTGTAGGGCGCGATGCCCATGTTCATCAGGCGCGAGATGGTCTGCGGGGCGTCGTTGGTGTGCAACGTCGAGAGGACCAGGTGGCCCGTCTGCGCCGCCTTCACCGCGATCTCCGCGGTTTCCAGGTCGCGGATTTCGCCGACCATCACCACGTCCGGGTCCTGGCGCAGGAAGCTGCGCAGCGCCGCGGCGAAGGTCATGCCCTTCTTCGCGTTCATCTGCACCTGGTTGATGCCCGGCACGCGGATTTCGACCGGGTCTTCGACCGTGGAGACGTTGCGCTGTTCCTGGTTGAGGATGTTCAGGCCGGTGTACAGCGAGACTGTCTTGCCCGAACCCGTCGGACCGGTCACCAGGATCATGCCGTACGGCTTGGCCAGAGCCTGCTCGTACAGTTCGCGCTGGTCGTCCTCGTAGCCCAGCTTGTCGATGCCCAGCTTGGCCGCGCTGCCGTCGAGGATACGCAGCACCACCTTCTCCCCGAACAGGGTCGGCAGGGTGCTGACGCGAAAGTCGACCTGCTTCGTCTTGGAAATGTTGAGCTTGATGCGGCCGTCCTGCGGCACGCGCTTCTCGGCGATGTCCAGCTGTGCCATCACCTTCAGGCGGGCCGCGATGCGGGCCGACAGGTTGGGCGGCACCTTGGTGACCTGCTTGAGCAGGCCGTCGATGCGCAGGCGGACCCGGTATTCGGTCTCGTAGGGCTCGAAGTGGATGTCCGAGGAGCCGCGACGGATCGCATCCACGAGCACCTTGTTGACGAACTTCACGACGGGGGTGTCGTCCGTCTTGACGTCGACACCGCTCTCGCTGGACAGGTCGGCATCGCCGCCAGAGACGTCCAGCGTCTCTAGGCCTTCCTGGTCGCCGACCGTGTCGGCAAGCGTGTCGCTGGCCTCCAACCACTGATCTATCGCCCGACGCAGCCGGTCCTCGTCGATCAGGATCGGCTCAATCGCGAAATTGGTCTGGAACTTGACCTCGTCCAACGCCTGCGAGTTGGTCGGGTCCGAGATGCCCAGGAACAGCCGGTTGCCACGCTTGAACAGCGGCAGCACCGTGTGCTTGCGGATGGTCGCTTCGCTGACCAGCTTGATGCCGGACTGGCCAGGGTCGAATGCGGTTACGTCCAGCAGCGGCACGCCGAACTCGACCGAATTCGCGGCGGCCATCTGGACCGGCGTGACCAGGCGCTTTTCGGCCAGATAGAGCGCGATCGGCTGCCGCTGGGCCGTGGCCGATGCGAGGGCCTGGCGGGCGGCAGCGTCGTCCAGAGCACCGTCCAGCACCAAGCGCCGGGCGATGCCGGTGATCCCCACCAGATTGGCAGTGGCGACGGTGCTCATGGAACCCCCTGAATTTCCCCGAACCGACTCTACCGCAAACCCATGGCGTTGTAGCGGACAGCGCGCACGTTTGGAGCTCCGGCCCCCTGTTAAGGCGTGAAATGGAGACGGCTGCACCTTCTGAAGGAGAGGCGTTTCCCCTACTCTGTGGCAAAGGGGGAGCAATGCGCGTTTCTGTTGTACTGCCGGCCAAGAACGAGGCCGAGGGCCTGGCGCGGACGCTGCCGCAACTACGTGAGCAGTGGCCGGATGCCGAAGTGATCGTCGTCGACGACGGGTCGACTGACGACACCGTCGGCGTGGCCGCCGCGAACGGCGCCCGCGTGCTCTCGTCGCCGTACTCGATGGGCAATGGCGCTGCCATCAAGCGTGGGGCCCGTGCGGCAACCGGTGACGTCATCGTATTCATGGACGCCGACGGCCAGCACAGCGCCGCCCACGTCGGCCTGCTGCTGGACAAGCTGGCGGAGGGATACGACATGGTGGTTGGTGCGCGCGACAGCAGCGGCCAGGCCAACCTGCACCGCGGCTTCGCCAATGCGCTCTACAACCGCCTGGCCAGCTGGATGACCGGGCACGCCATCCTCGACCTCACCTCGGGCTTTCGGGCTGCCCGCGCCGAGAAGTTCCGCGAGTTCCTGCACCTGCTGCCAAACGGCTTCAGCTATCCCACGACGAGCACGATGGCGTTCTTCCGTAGTGCGTACCCGGTGGCCTACGTGCCAATCCCGGTTGCCAAGCGAATTGGTACCAACAGCCACATCCGCCCTATCAAGGACGGCATCCGCTTCCTGCTGATCATCTTCAAGATTGCGACGCTGTATTCGCCGCTGAAGCTGTTTGCGCCGGCAGGACTGACATTCTTTCTCATCGGCCTGGGGTACTACGGCTTCACTTTCTTCACCCAGCATCGCCTGACCAACATGAGCGTGCTGCTGTTCAGTGCATCAGTGATCATCTTCCTGATTGGTCTGGTTTCGGAACAGATCACCGGGCTAACTTACCTAGGTGCGCGCGCACCTCAGGATGAGACGTGAGTTCCTAGTGGTGAGCGGCGGCGGGAAGTCGGAATGAACTGCGTGGTAAAGCCGCGGCTGCTGGTGCTTGCCTCGACTTATCCGCGCTGGAGCGGAGATGCTGAACCCCGTTTCGTGCACGAACTGTGCCGGCGTCTTGTTGACCGTTTCGATGTGAGAGTGATTGCACCTCATGCGAAAGGGGCTGCCACCTGCGAGATTATGGACGGCGTCGAGGTGGTGCGATTCCGCTATGCACCTACAAGCCTCGAAACCTTAGTGAGTGACGGTGGCATCGGTGGAAACCTCAAGCGTAGTCCATGGAAGTGGCTGCTGGTTCCGGGATTCCTACTCGCATCGATCATCGCCACGGTCAATGCGATTCGACGCTTCCAAGCTGATGTGGTTCACGCACATTGGCTACTTCCGCAGGGGTTGATAGCCGCGTTGAGCCTGTGGTCGCCCCGCGCAGGTCCCTTCGCCGTGACTTCCCATGGTGCGGACCTTTTTACGTTACGGGGCGCTGTACCCACTTTGCTGAAGCAATGGGTCGTCCGTCGTGCAGCGTGGATCACCGTGGTCAGCCATTCCATGCTGCCTGTGGTCCTGGCGCTGGGCGCGCCACAAAGTCGAACAACGGTTCGGTCGATGGGCGTGGACCTTGCTGGACGGTTCAAGGCAGATCCCGACACGCCACGCTCGCGAAGCGAGATACTGTTTGTTGGGCGGCTGGTCGAAAAGAAGGGATTGCGGCATCTGATAGACGCGATGCCCGCCATAGCGCGCTCCGAACCGGAGGCGCGATTGACGATCGTTGGCTTCGGGCCCGAACTCTCGAGGTGCCACGAGCAGGTGAGCCGCTTGGGCCTGCAGGATCGGGTCACGTTCGTTGGCGCAGTGACGCAGTCGAGTTTGCCGGCCTACTACTCCCGTGCAGCCGTGTTGGTGGCGCCGTTCGTCCGTGCCGGCGATGGCGACCAGGAAGGATTGGGTCTGGTTTCCATCGAGGCACTCGCCTGCGGTTGCCCGGTCATCCTCGGAGACGTGGGCGCAGTTGCCGATGTCCAGACGGCCGCCCCGTCGATGGTAGACGTCATTCGCGCCGAGCCCGATGCCATTGCCGATGCCGTGCTTAAACGCCTGCGCAAGCCGTGCACGCCCGGGGCGCCCTCGAGCCTGAGCGAAGCGTTCGACTGGGACTCCGTGGCGCGCGATTACGCCGATGGCCTGTTCCGGCTGGCGGAAGCCAGAGGGCGCCGCGGTGCCTGATCTGCGGACGCGCCTGATCTCCGTATTGCGCAAGGTGCCACGCGGTCGCGTGGCGCGCGACACCGTGCTCGTGCTGGCGTGGCAACTGTGCCGAATGGCGGCATTGGCCGCCTGGGTGGTGCTCGCGGCGCGCAGCCTTGGGGTCGAAGGCTATGGCGTGTTCGCGGGCGTGGCCGGTCTGGCGACCGCGCTGGCGGGCTTCTCTGGGTTGGGCATGGGATACCTCACGTATCGAGAGGTCGCGCTGAGGCCGGAATGCTTCAATGGATACTGGCCCAAAACCATGGTGTCCTACCTGGCCAGTGGCGCCGTCCTGGGCGTGTGTCTGGCGTTCGTCGCGTTCGCGATGTTCCCTGAAGTGCCGGCGGCATCGATCTGGCTGATCGCGTTGTCCGAAGTGCTGGCCTATCCATTCGTCTCGGCGTCAGCGTATGCACTGGCCGCCCACGAGCGATTGGGGTGGTCCGCGGCGTTGCCCGCACTTGCCGGAGCGGTCAGGCTGCTGGCCCTGCTGGTTTTCATGGCATCGGGTGCAGGCGGGGGCGTCGGTGGGTACCTGTGGTTCCACCTTGGATCGTCGATGATCGCGGCGACGGTGAGCCTGATGGCAGTGCGGCTGCTGCTGAAACCTGACAGCAGCCTTGCCGCAATTCCGTCATGGCGCGACCTTCGCGAAAGCCTGCCGTTCAGCGCCGTGTGGTTCACCGGGATCGCGATGACCTCCCTCGACAAGGCGCTCGTGCTGAGGCTCGCCGGTCCGGAGGTGTCGGGCTTGTATGCGGCCGCGCATCGCCTCGCGTCGCTAGTTGCGTTGCCCATGGATTCACTGGTGATGGCGATGACGCCGCGCATGTTCCGGCGCGGTGGTCTGGGTGGCAGCGACAACGGGCTGATGCGCCACTCCGTGGCCGCCATCCTCGCATTCGGCCTTGTCGCCGCGTTGCTGGTGTTCGTGATCGCACCGTTCTTGCCGTGGCTGCTCGGTTCGGACTACCGTGCCGCTGCCGACGCCGTGCATGGCATCGCGTTGATGATCCCGTTCTACGGATTGCGGCAACTCGGCGGACACGTGCTGGTGACGTACGACCGCCGCATGACGCGCGTTGCCATCGACGCCGGCGCATTGGTGCTGATGGCGCTCACGGCGGTCTGGTGGGTGCCGTCGCACGGTGTCGCGGGAGCCGTGGCCATGATCGTCTGCGCCGAGGCATTCCTTGCAACGCTGACCTGGTGCCTGGCCGTGCCGACCATCCGGCGCGCGGTGAAGCGCATGGCAGTCAACCAGCGGGGGCTGCGATGACGTCTCGCATCAGCGACACATACTCGTCCGCGGCGCGATCGACCCCAAACTGCCTGGCGCGTGTGCGCAACAATTCCGGCTCGATGCGGGCTTCTCCGGTCAGGACCCGCTCGATGGCCTCCAGCAATGCCGCCGCGTCGCCCGTGGGCACCAGCTGGCCATAGTGACCGTCCTCGAGGATTTCCCGGGGACCATGCGGACAATCGGTAGCCACGACCTGCACGCCGCAGGCCATCGCCTCCACCAGTACGTTACCGAACCCTTCGTAATCGGAGGGCAACACGAGCACGTCGCTTGCTGCAATGAGCGGGAAAACGTTGTCCACGAATCCGCTAATCATGCAGCGACCGCTTAGCGGAGCCAGGCAAATGCGCTGTTCGAGAGCCGTGCGCTCCGGACCATCTCCAACGATCAGCAGCCGTGCCTGCCTTCGCGTCAGCAACTCAGAGAAAGCATCGAGGAGGAGGTCAAGACGCTTCTCCGGTGCCAGCCGGCCCGCGTAGACGATGGTAGGTGTTTCGCCGGCTCCCCAAAGATAGACGGGTGGCCGTTCGTCCAGGCGGGAAGCAAAGTCGCTCCCGATGATCGGGTTATGAATGACATGGATCCGCCGTCGATCAAGGCCGATCTCATCGGCCAGATCATTGGCGACCTGGTTCGTGACAGCCACGAAGGCATCCGCGTGGCGAAGCAGCAGACGCATGATGGCCCGCACGATGCGCAACTTCGTCTGCTGCCAGCCACTGGAGTGCCCGAGCGGGCCCGACAGCGACAGATGCTGTGTGACAACCACGCGCAGCTGCGGGAAGAAAAGGCGCTTCATCGCCACGGCCATGCATGCGACATCGTTGGACGTCGTGAAGACGCAGTCCGGTCGCGTGCGCCGGAGGAAGTTGAGCAACCCCGGAGCGAATGCTAGCCGTCCAGCGCTGGCGATCTCCACCACGGGTACTTCGGGCGGAAAGTCGCCGGCGTGACGATGGACGATCACGCCTGCGGCGACCGCCGTATGGATCCCTCGCTGCGCAAAAGCGTGCGCAAGGTGGGATTGGACGCGTTCGAGGCCGCCATTGGACAAGCGGCTAATCACGATCGCGACGTTCATCGGTTGTAAGCGGGGGCCTGCGAGGGCGGAACGCACAGGACATTCTGGTACTCGCCCAGCGTGCCCTCGTCGATCGGATCCCCGGCACCGGCCAGCGTGATCCGGCGGAAGGTGTACCCGTGCGCGCGCAGTTCGTCGAGGATCGCGCTCTGTTCGTATCCCGCGGCACGCGCGGAGGCAACCTGCACCTCGACGATCAAATGCGGCAGATGGCGGGCAATCATCCTGCGTGCCCCGACCAGGCAAGGAAGTTCCGCGCCCTCGACGTCGATCTTGATGAAATCGATGCGGGAGATCGGGTGCTGATCCAGGTACTCGTCGAGCGAGGTGACCGGCACAGTGCCGATCGGCGCGTCACTTCCGCTGCCGTACAGCGTGCCTAGGCCGAAATTCTCGCCGGGCGCCCCGGCACTGGCGGAGGGAACGTACATGGTCAGCTCTCCGGCACGGTCGGCCAACGCCAGACGCTCGACGCTTGCCCATCCGATCGCATTGGCCTGAAGGTGCATCTGGAGCCGGTCCGCGTGCTGCGGCAGGGGTTCAAAGGCAATCACCTTGCCGTGCGGGCCGACGCGTCTTGCTGCGACGATCGACAGCTCGCCGATGTTCGCGCCGATATCGAGGAAGGTCATTCCAGGCTTGAGCAACTGGTTGAGCGTGGCGACCACTTCGCGGTTGTAGTAGCCCATCCAGAAGATGCGGCCCTGCATGTGTTCCGAAATGCGCAGCGTCAGTGAAAGGTCACCATCGAAATCGTCGATCCGGATCGTCCCCGGGGAGCCGTTGAACATGCGCCGCAACACGCGAAGAGGAAGCAGGAAGCGGCCGCCAAGGCTTGCCCGCCTGGCCGCTTTGCGTAACGCGAGGATGTGTTCGGGGCTCATGTCGATCCGGTTTTGCGTAGGACAAAGACGTTGCATGCGCTGCCAAAGAGCCGGGACAGCCGCATCCGGGTCTCTATCGAAAGCGAATGCGTTGCGGAATTGGCCATCGTATAGAACAGGCCGTTTCCGTGTAGTTCCTCGATGCGAAACCCATTGCGTTCGAAAGTGCGTTTCCACCAGCGTCCCGAATAGAAGTAGGGCTCGGTCAGCGTGACGCCGCGCTCGCCATGCCGGAGGGGAAAGAGCGTGCCCGCCCATTCCCGGGCGGTTGCGGGCATCCGGGGCTGGGTGGAGGGGGCGGCGTCGGGCAAATGCCTGCGTCCCTTCGGTCGGGCGGCCGCCCATGCGCGCCGGATCAACCACAGATAGTGGGCCGGAATGCTCCACAAACGGCACGATGGCGTGGGCAGCAGATGGATGGCGATGCCGTCGTCGGCCATGACGCGACGCGTCTCGCCCAGTATCTGGTCGATGTTCCTGACATGCTCCAGGACGTTGGAGCTGAAGACGATGTCGAAGCTCCGGGACGGGCAGGGGATGTGGTGCCCGTCGTAGTCCGTCACCGGGAAAACACGTTCGCGGAAGTAATGGCTGGAAGGAAGGTCGATCGCCGTGACGTCGTATCCCATGTCGCGCAGCAGGAGGGCCTGCTGGCCCGTGCCGGCGCCAAGTTCCAGCAACTTGCGTGCGCCCGCCGGTGACGCGGCCGGCGGCATGTGCTCGCGCGCCCTGGTCAGTTCCCACGCGCGCACGGTAGCCAGGAAACTGCTGTGGGACATGGGATTGGCGTGGTCGTATGGACGGTGGACGTGACGCGTATCGCGAATGCGTTTCGCCGCGTCGCGGCGTTTCGTACTCTTGCAACCAGCCCCCTGGCCCGGTTGCCCCTTCGATGCGCATTCTGGTTGTCTGCAAGCGCCAATATACAGGCAAGGACCTGATCGACGACCGGTACGGACGTCTTTTCGAGCTGCCCGAACGCCTTCAAGCCGCGGGCCAGCAGGTGCGTGGGATTGCGCTGAGTTATCGCCGCAGGCCACAGGTCGAACACCGCAGTCCGGCCGGCGTGGAATGGCGATCGATCAACGCACTTCCGCTGGGGGCGCTGCATTACGCAGCCGAGGTGGACAAGGCGGTCGCGGGCTGGAAGCCCGATGTCATCTGGGCAAGCTCGGATGCGATGCACGCCATGGTCGGGCGCGCGTTGGCACGACGTTACGCGATTCCATATGTCGTCGACCTCTACGACAACTACGAGAGCTTCGGCATGACACGGCTGCCCGGCCTGCGCGCCGGGCTGCGCCGGGCGTGCGCGGAGGCTGCCGCAGTCACGGTCGTCACGGATGCGCTGCACGACAAGGTGCGCGCGCAATACCGGCCGCGGGGCGCGTTGGCCATGCTGGGGAACGGCGTCGACCGGAGCATCTTCCATCCACGGGACCGGCGCGCCATGCGGCGAAAGCTGGGTCTGCCCGAGCAGGCACGCATCATCGGCACCGCCGGATCTATCACGCGCCACCGCGGCATCGACGACATGTTCCGCGCGTTCGGGAAGCTTGCGCAACACGACGATCGCCTGTGGCTGGCATACGCCGGGCCACGCGATGGCACGCCCCGGTCCTTCCCGCACCCCAGGATGCGCGATCTCGGCCTGCTGCCGCAGCATGCCGTGCCCGAACTCCTGTCCGCGCTCGACGTAGCGGTCATCTGCAATCGCGATAGCGAGTTCGGCCGCTATTGCTATCCAATGAAACTCGAAGAAGCGATTGCATGCGGCACGCCGGTGTTGGCGGCGCGTGCGGGAGGCGTCGCCGAGCGCCTGGACTACCGGGACGACAGTCTGTACGCCCCCGGCGACCATGAAGGCCTTGCGGTCAAGCTGCGCGCGCGGCTGGAAGCCGCGGCGGGTGCATCCACGCTACGCCCCGTGTCGTGGGACGAACTGGCGCTTCGTCTATCGGATGTGCTGCGTTCAGCCGCCGAAGCTCGCGCGAACTAGCGTCAACGTTCCGGAAGCAGGCCCAGTGCCAGCGCACGCGCATGCACTGCCTCCGCCTGCCGCGTGTGTCCGTCCATCACGAGGGCCCCGAGGACCTTCTGTGCGTACTGCGCATCCTTGGGGTCGCGCTCGATGGCGGCCACGAACATGCGATCTGCAAGTGCATCGTCCCCGAGATGCCGGAGCGCGAAGTCGCCGTACTGGGCATACATGGGCGCAGGCATCGGCGCACGGTCCAGCAGCGCGCCATAGACATCGGACAGCCGGCGATCATCCAGTTCGATGCCGCGGTAACGTTGCTGCATCAGACCGGCGACGGCCATGATTTCCTGCGTGCCGACCGGTCGGGTCCTAACCTTGTGCAGCATGCGATCCCACCACTCCGGCTCGACTGGCTGGCCGGTCGTCGCGGCCATGAGGATGAGTCCCTGCTCCGGCAATGGCGAGGCGTTGGGCAGGCGCGAGCCGCGTTCGAACTCGTTGCGTCCCAGTTTGTAGAACGGGGAGCCCGGATCGCTGCCGGACATCGCGACGTAAAGCGTGGCCAGATCGCTGCTGGCCCGGGTCGACGTCGGATTGCGCGCCACCAGGTCCATCGCCAAGTTCAGGGGATTTCCCCAGGTCGCCGCGCGCAGCAATCCCAGGAAGCCGAATCCCACCACGATCGCGGAGATTGCCGCGCGCTTCAGCGCGGGGCCATCCCGCGTGGGAATGAGCCGTGCCAGTTCGGCCAGTGCCAGCAACACGCCCAGCAACGCGAAGTAGTTGCGATGTTCGAACACCAGCTCGAGGTTGAAGACGTTGCTCGTTAGCGCGTGGCCGGCGAAGAACCACAAGATGCCGAGCGACAGGTAGGGTGCCTTCTTCCGCAGCCGCCATGCCGTTGTCAGCAGGGCAGCGAGCAAGAGCGCGCTCAACAGCGTACTGGCCGGGCTGAGCCAGCCCGTCGACTTGGGGTAGTTGTCGTAATAGAAGACCAGCGTGGACGGCAGCGGAAGCAGAATCTGCGAGAGGTACAGCACGAGTACCCGGCACTGCGTGATGAGGCGTTCGTACAGGGTGAACTCGCGACCGTCGAATGCCGTCGGTGCCAGGTACGGCGGAAGGACGACCGCAACAAAGACGAGCATCGCTGCCGCGATGCCGATGCCGTACGTCCACTTGAGTGCGCGCGCGGTAGCCGGTCGCGACGCCTGGAACCCCAGTATGGTCAACTCGAGTGCAACCGTATAGAGCGGGAAGAGGACCGCGCTCTCCTTGCTTAGCATTCCCACGCCTGCGAGCAGCGCCGAAGCCGCAAGCCATGGCCATCCACGCTTTGCCTGGTTCTGCAGCAGCCGTCCCTTGAGATAGGCCACCAGCCCCAGCAGTACGAACGTGAGCGACAGCGTCTCCATGCGCTGGACGATGTAGAGCGCCGAGGAAACCTGGAGCGGATGGATCGCCCACAGCGTGGCGACGACGAACGCCGCTGTGGCGCTTCGCGTCATGCCGTCGGCCTTGAGCGCGAAGAGGCGGCGCACCAGCCAGAACACCAGCAGCGCATTGACGATATGCACGGCCAGGCTGGTGAGCTTGAAGGCCCAGGGATTCTTCCCGCCGATCGCGTAATCGACGGCGAAGGTCATCGTCGCCAGTGGACGGCCGTACACGCCTGGCTGGTACGCCGATGCCGCACGTACCAGCGACTCCCACGTCAACGATTCGGCTTGCACGCGCGAGTTCGTGACGATGTTCGGGAAATCGTCCAGCAGGAATCCGCCGCTCAGGCCTGGGGCAAATACGACCGCCGTGACCACTGCGACCAGGACATACAGCAGAAACAGCTTGCGACTAGCGTGCATTCAAGCAACCCGTACGGTGAATCATCCACCGGTGCAGCATCAGCTGCAGCCGGTAGGACGGTGTCTTTCGGCGATCTGGCTGGACACGCGGCAGGTCCACACGCCAGTGGTGCTGCGATCGATCTCGATGGCCTTGCCGGCGATCAGCGGATGGCCCTTGAGCGTACAGCGGATGTAGCCGCTGGCGCCGGGATCCATCGTTACCTCGCAGCGCGAGGTGTTCTGCTGGAGGCCAAGATCCTCGACGTTGAAGGTGGTCATGCTGTTGGCGACCACCTGCGCTTCGAAGGTGGACTTGCCGCCGGTGATCTCGGACAGGCCGGCTGTGAGCTGGCTGCGGATCGTGTAGTCCTGGTAGGCCGGCAGGGCGATCGCCGCCAGAATCGCGATGATCGCAACCACGATCATCAGTTCGATCAAGGTAAAGCCCTTCTGTGCACGCATGACGTTCCCCCGTCGCATTCGATGCTTCTGTTCAAGCATGTAGCGTGCCAACGAACCGCAATCGCGCTTCGCGGCCGATGGCCGGTCCGTGGGCGGGACGGACGGCAAGCGCATTCTCACGTCGCCAGCACGTACATCGGTCGATGACGGGCCATGCGCCCCGGAAAACAAGAAACCCCGGCGAATGCCGGGGTTTCCAGTGAAGCGACAACGGATGGATCAGTTGCAGCCAGCCGGACGGTACTTGGCGTCCAGCGTGCTGGTCACGGTGCAGGCCCAGGCGCCGGAGGTCGACGAACGGGTCAGCGTCACGATCTTGCCAGAGACCTTCGGGTTGCCGGACAGGGTGCAGGCGATCTTGCCGGCCGCGCCAGCGGTGGTGGCGATGGTGCTGCAGCGGGTGGTCTTGTCCTGCAGGCCGATGTCCGCGTTGTTGTACGCCGTCGGCGTACCCTTGTTGACGATCTCTTCGAACGCGGTCACGCCGCCACGGATGTCGGCCAGGCCGGCGGTAACCTGCGAGCGGGCGACGTAGTCCTGGTAAGCCGGCAGAGCGATGGCGGCCAGGATGGCGATGATCGCGACGACGATCATCAGTTCGATCAGGGTAAAGCCTTGCTGCTTCTTCATTGCGATTTCCCCTAGGAGTGTTGAACTTCACGTGCCTGTGGGCCGGGCGTATCCGGTCCTCGGGCAGCCGTGCTCACCTGCACGTGCCGCAAAGGTACACGCATAAGCCGTGCCAATGGGTATTTCCCACAACGCCGGTGCTGAACTGGACATGAGGTCACGCTAAATGTCAGAACTCGCCAAGCGCCGTGTGACGCAGATTGTCAGTGGCCGCGACAGGTGACCTTTTTGGTCACTTCGCCGGTAAGCAGGGGGCTGGGGCGGATTGTGACGCATCCCGTTGCGCAGCCGTCCCGGATGGGCGCAACACGCCCATCGTTGTGATGCAGGTCCGTTTACGGCTCGTCACCGCCACGATGTCTCTTACCACTGGCCGGGCCGCGTGACGCCGCAGCAGGTGCGCGCCTGTCACAACGTCAGCGGAAAACAGTTGCCTCAATCGGCTCCAGCTGACATATAGCGTGGGGGCTTACAGGGGATGCGGATGTTCAGGCAATCGAAGTTGTCGTTTGTGCTGTTGTTGCTGTTCGTGCTGTCGGGCGTCGCCGGACTGATCTATCAGTCCATCTGGTCCCACTATCTCGGTCTCGTCCTCGGACATGCCGCCTACGCGCAGGCACTGGTGCTGGCCATCTTCATGGGCGGCATGGCGGCGGGTGCGTGGCTGGCAAGCCGCTGGAGCCAGCGGCTGCGCCACCTCATCCTTGCGTACGCGGTGATCGAACTGGCCATCGGCGTGATGGGGCTCGTCTTCCACGGGGTCTTCGTCGCGTACACCGATTTCTCGCAGCACACCGTATTGCCGGCGCTGTCCAGCGCGTCGACGGCGCACCTGTATCAGTGGGTGAGCGCGTCGCTGCTGATCCTGCCGCAATGCATCCTGCTGGGCGCCACGTTCCCGTTGCTGAGCGCGGGCCTGCTGCGCGTGCAGGAGGAAGGTGTCGGCGAGGTGCTCGGCGGCCTGTACTTCAGCAACAGCATTGGCGCTGCGGCCGGCGCATTGCTCACTACCTTCGTGGTGCTGCCGATGGTCGGCATGCCGGGCACGATCCTGACGGCGGGCATACTCAACATCCTCGTCGCGCTGATCGCCTGGGGCGTGTCGAAGGCGCTGTCCGCGCGCCCCGAACGCGTCGTCGAAAACCCCGTGCCCGCGGCCGCCGACAACGACGAGATCCGGCGCCTGTCGAAGATCCTGCTGGCTTCGGCGTTCGTCACCGGCGCTACGTCCTTCATCTACGAGATCGGCTGGGTGCGCCTGCTCAACCAGGCCCTCGGTACGACGGTCCACTCGTTCGAGTTGATGCTTGCGGCGTTCATCTTCGGCTTGGCCTTCGGCGGGCTGTGGATCCGCCGCCGTGCGAAGCGCATTACCGACGCCATCGCGTACGCGGGCGGCGCGCAGATCCTGATGGGTGTGTCCGCACTGTTGTCGCTGGTCGCGTTCTCGCAGTCGTTCCACTGGGTCGGCTGGATGATGCAGGCGCTGGCGCGCACGGATGGCGGCTATGTCCTGTTCAACCTCGGCGGCGCGTTGGTCGCGCTGCTGGTGATGTTCCCGGCCGCGTTCTTTGCCGGCATGACCTTGCCGCTGTTCACGCTCGCACTGTTGAACAAGGGCGCAGGCGAGCGCGCTATCGGTCGCGTCTACGCGGCCAACACGCTGGGCGCCATTGCCGGCGTGGTGCTGATGATGCACCTGCTGATTCCCGTCATCGGTGTGCGGCTGGGCGTGATCCTGGCGGCGCTGGCCGATGCCGTCCTGGGCCTGTACCTCATCCGTGCGGTCAGCCCGGCACGACGCACCGTGGGTTACGCGATCGGTGGCGCGGCCACGGTCGCGGCGCTGCTGGTCGCGATGTACATCGGCCGACCGGATGCCAGGCAGCAGGTGGCGGGCGTCTTCCGTACCGGGGTGGTCACGGCAACCCAGATGCGCGTGCCGTACCTGAGGGACGGCAAGACCGCCACGGTGTCTGTGAGTGCGCACCCCATCGGCCATACGCTCATTTCGACCAACGGCAAGCCCGACGCGTCGCTGTCGATGGACCCGCGCAAGCGGCCCACGTTCGACGAGATCACCATGGTGATGGCGGGCGTGCTTCCGTATATCCACCATTCGCAGCCGCGCCGCATCGCCGTGATCGGCTGGGGTTCCGGGCTCACGACGCATACGCTGGCGGGCAGCGCCAGGGCCGAGTCGATCGAGACCATCGAAATCGAACAGGCCATGTACGACGGCGCCAGGCTGTTCGGCGATCGCGTGGCACGTGCGTACGAGGACAAGCGTTCGCAGGTCCGTTTCGAGGATGCGCGCACGTACTTCTCCACCGGAAACCGCCGCTACGACGTGGTCGTCTCGGAGCCCTCCAACCCTTGGGTGAGTGGCGTCGCCAGCCTCTTCACTCGGGAGTTCTACGGCTTCATCAAGCAGCACCTCAATGACGACGGCGTGCTGGTGCAGTGGCTGCAGACGTACGAACTCAACGACGAGCTCCTCGGCACCATGGTCGCGGCGCTGCTCAGCGAGTTCCCGAACACCGAGCTTTACGTCACCAACACCAACGACATCGTCTTCGTCGCATCCAAGGGGAACAGGGCCAGGCCGGACTGGTCGGTGCTGGGCGAGGAGCCGCTGGCATCGGAACTGCGCCGTGTCGGCCTGGAAAGTCCGGGCGATTTCGCCGTCCGGAGGATCGGTGGGCCGCGCGTGCTCGAGACCTATGTCCGCTACACCGGTTCGAAGCCTTACTCGGATTTCTATCCCACCGTGGCGTTGAATGCGCCGCGCAGTCGCTTCAGGGAAGAACTCGCCGATTCGCTGATGATGCTGGTGGACAACGGTCTGCCCGTGCTCGACCTGCTCGATGGCCGAAAGCCCTACCTGCCGGTCCACGAAACTGACCGGGAGGCTTCGCGCTTCTCCGATGCGGCCCGTGGTGCAGGGGCGATCCGTGACGCCCTGGTCAATGGCGATGCGAGCGTGGTCGCCCGGGCGGCGCCGTCGTATGCCAACGTTGCCGGGGCGTTGCGTGAAGCCTCCTCGCGCGTCATCACGCAGGATCAGGTCGAATACTGGTCCGGGCTGGCGGCCAGCGTCGCCGGGGGCACGCTGGGCCTGCTGCCTGCGGAAGAACAGGAAGGCCTGTGGACCCGCCCGGCATGGATCGATGCGAGCCAGCAACCCGAACTCGTGCAGCAGCTGATGCAGGTGTATGCCGCAGCCGCGGCGCGCGATCCGGCAGCGATGCATCAGTCGGCCATCGCCCTGTTGCGACGTGACGACGTGGCCGCGCTGGCCCCGGCGGCTCGCGAGCAGGTGCTGGTCATCGCGCAACTGGGTGCGATCGGCACCGGTGCGAACGGGGAAGTGCAGGCAATCGACCGCGCGTATGGACAAGGCATCGCGCCGTCCGCGCGCCTGGGCCTGGTACGGGGTTACCTGATGGCCTGGGCCGACCAGCCCGGCCGTAACGCGAGCGCCGCCGGCAGCCGTTGAGCCGCGGCGCCGAGCATTTCCTGACGATATCCCCCTCCCGCCGGGAGGGGGATGGGATCAATCGATGCCGAGCTTCTTGAGCTTGTAGCGCAGGGCGCGGAATGTGATGCCCAGTGCGGCGGCGGTGCGCGTCTTGTTGTAGCGGTTTTCCTGCAGCGCCTGCTGGATCGCGGCGCGTTCGATTTCCTCGATGTACGAGGGCAGGGGGCTGCTGGCGGTATCGCGGGGGTTGAGGGTGCGCGGGTCGATGGCGACGGTCGGTTGGCCGGGGATGACGACGGGCGGTGCACCAGTTGGCGCCGCAGAGCCCGGAGAGCCTTGGGCCTGCGGGGCGGATTGCGAACTCACGGCAGCCTTGGGCAGGCGCAGGTCGTCGGCTGCCAAGGTGTCACCCTCGGCCAGGGCGAGGGCGCGTTCGAGGATGTTCTCCAGCTCGCGCACGTTGCCCGGGAAGCGGTACGCGCGCAGGGCTTCCAGCGCGTCGCTGCTCAGAAGCGGGACGGCGCGGCCCTGTGCGGGGGCCAGTCGCTGCAGCACCTTCGCGGCCAGGCCCGGCAGGTCGTCCTGGCGTTCGCGCAGCGGCGGGACGCGCAGTTCGATGACGTTGATGCGGTAGTACAAGTCCTGGCGGAACTTGCCGTCGGCGACCAGAGCGCCCAGGTCCTTGTGCGTGGCCGACAGGATGCGCACGTCCACCGGCACTTCGCTGTTTGCGCCGACCGGCCGGACGGATTTCTCCTGGATCGCGCGCAGCAGTTTCACCTGCATCGGCAGCGGCAGCTCGGCGATCTCGTCCAGGAACAGCGTGCCGCCGTCGGCACTCTGGAACAGGCCAGGCTTGTCGGCGTGGGCGCCGGTGAAGCTGCCCTTCTTGTGGCCGAAGAACTCGCTTTCCATCAGTTCGGCCGGGATCGCGCCGCAGTTCACCGGCACGAACGGGCCAGCGGAGCGGGCGCCTTCGGCGTGGATGGTGCGGGCGACCAGTTCCTTGCCGGTGCCGGACTCGCCGACGATGTAGACCGGTGCCTGGCTGCGGGCGACCTTGCCGATGGTCTGACGCAGTTGGGCCATGGCGGGCGACTGGCCGTACAGGCGGGCAGCGACAGCATCGGCGGGCGGTGCGTTGCCGGCCTTGCGGCTCTCGCCCAGGTCCAAGGCGTGGCGGACCAGATCGCGCAGCACGGCCAGGTCGACCGGCTTGGCGACGAAGTCGAACGCGCCGGCCTTCAGCGCATCCACCGCCGCTTCGACATTGCCAAAGGCGGTGATCATGGCGACCGGCGTTTCGGGATGCTTCTGGCTGATCTCGGCGACCAGGTCCATGCCCGAGCCGTCGGGCAGGCGCATGTCGGTCAGGCACAGGTCGTAACGGTTGCGCGACAGCTGGCTGCGCGCCTCACCCACCGTGGAGGCGGTATCGCAACGAAGGCCCATGCGGCCGAGGGTCATGACGAGCAGTTCGCGAATGTCGCGTTCGTCGTCGACCACCAATGCACTGCGTGTTTCGGCCATCCCGTCCTCCGGCCTTCACGATAACTTAAGGTTGCCTGAAGCGCCAAGCACGGATGGCGCAGTTCAGGCCGTCAGCAGCGTGTGGCTGCCGATCAACCGGATACGGAAGCATCCTCCTCCGCCTGGCATGGGGACGTAATCGAGCGTGGCCTGGTTCGCGCGGCACAACTCCCGTGCGATGTACAGGCCGAGCCCGGTGCCATGGCTGGAAGTGGTGAAGAACGGGCGGAACAGGCGCGAAGACACCGACTCCGGAATGCCCGGCCCGCGATCTAGCACGTCGATGCACGGCAGGCCCGCGTCATCGGGGTGCACGTGCACGGTCACGCGAGCCGGCTCGCCCGGCATGCGGCCATAGGTCAGCGCGTTATGGACCAGCACCGTGAGCACCTGATGCAACTGGCGCGGGTCGATCAGCACCGGCAGGCGCGTGACGTTGCCGGTGGCGCGCAAGGTGTCCAGATCGAGTGGGTGGCTGGCCAGGTACTCCTCGACGAACTGGTGCGAGAAGCCGATCAGCTCCACGTGCTCCGGCTTGGCGGGCTCGCGGCGGGCCATGCCCAGCACGTTCTCGACGATGCCGTTCATGCGCTGTCCCTGCTGCCGGATGATCTCCAGCAGGCGCCGCTCGGCGGTCGGCACGTCGTCGGATTCTTCCAGCAACTGCACGGCGTAGTTGATCGCGGCCAGCGGGTTGCGGATCTCGTGGGCGAGGCTGGCGGAGAAGCGGCCCAGCGTCGCCAGCGTCATCGATTCGGCATGGCGCGACAGCAGCGAGGTGTCGTCCAGGAAGATCAATACCTGCTCGCTGCCGGCCAGCAGGCGGGTGAAACGCGGGACCACTTCGGGCAGGTCGGGCGCAAGCTGCAGCGGGCTATCGTTGTGGGTCCCGTCCTGGCGCCAGCGCTCCAGGCGCCGGGCGAGTTCCGGCGCGGCCACGGCCAGGCTGCGGTGACCCTGCAGGTCGACGCTTTCGCCCGCATCGCCGAGCAGCAGCATCGCGGCCTCGTTGGCCAAGCGGATGCGGTCGCCGCGATCCACCAGCAGCACGCCGGTGCGCAGCCGGCGGATGATCAGTTCGTTGATCTCGCCCAGGTGGGCGGCCTCGGCGCCGCGGCGTTCGGCCAGGTCGTAGCTTTCGCGCATCTGCCGGCCAAGAATGCTGGTCAGGGTCGCGATAGCGACGTAGCCGATCGAGAACATCATCGGCTCGGCCAGCGTGCGCGGGTCGCCGTCGGCGTCGAGCGTGCTCCATACGTACTCGCCGAACAGGGCCGCCACCGCCACCGCGGCGGCTCCCAGGCCGTAGCGCGGCGGCAGCAGCAGCGCGGCCGCGCCGACGTTGAACAGCAGCATCAGGGCGATGCCCGTGCCCGCCGCGGGCATGGTGTGCATGGCCAGGAAGCCGAAGAACAGGTCGGCCGCGATGCCGGTGAGCGTCTGGCTGCGCAGTTCGCCGCGACGGCCGAACACGAACAGCAGCGCTGCGATGAAGAGGTACGACAGCGCGATGGAGCGGGCCAGCAGGGCATGGCGCAGCGGCTCGATCAGCCCGGTGACCGGCCCGAATAGGAAGAACACCAGCAGGGCCGCCTCGAGCAGGCGGTAGAGGGTGAAGAAGTACAGCTCGCGGCGCAGGGCACGGTCGGCGTCGTCGGTCTGTTGGCGGGCGAGGACTTTCGACAAGCGGCGACCCCATGGAATGACCGGCGGAGTATGGCCGGCGGCGGGAGTCGCTCGCCAGCGTCGCCCCGGGATCGTTTCGGCAAAACGATAGGCCACGGCGATTTTGCCCGGGCCGCATGGATGGGCGACAATACGGCCCCCTCGCGCTCGGCCGGTCGGGCCAGCCCGCACCGGTGCCAGGCCGCGGGGTTCTTTTCACTCCCCTCGGTGACGCATGAATTTTCACGAATATCAGGCAAAGCAGCTGTTTGCCGACTACGGCATCGCAGTTCCGGCCGGGCGCGTAGCGCGCACGCCGGAAGAAGCGGTCGACGCGGCAAAGGCGATCGGCGGCGATTTCTGGGTGGTCAAGGCGCAGATCCACGCCGGCGGCCGCGGCAAGGCCGGTGGCGTCAAGCTCGCCAAGACCTACGACGAGGTCCGCGAGTACGCCAAGGGCATGCTCGGCACGAAGATGGCGACCTACCAGACCGCCGGCGTCGAACTGCCGGTCGATTCGGTGCTGGTCACCCAGGCCACCGACATCGCCAAGGAGCTTTACCTGTCCGTGCTGGTCGACCGCGACAGCAAGTCGATCACGTTCATCGCCTCCGCCGAGGGTGGCATGGACATCGAGCAGGTCGCGCACGAGAAGCCGGAAGCCATCAAGACGCTGCACGTGAACTACGTGCAGGGCCTGCAGCCCTACGAGTGCCGCGATCTGGGCTTCGCGCTGGGCCTCAACGCCAAGCAGGTCAACCAGCTGAGCAAGATCATGCTGGGCCTGTTCAAGCTGTTCAACGAGAAGGACCTGGCGCTGGTCGAGCTGAACCCGCTGGCCATCCTCACCGACGGCAACCTCGCCGTGCTGGACGGCAAGATCAACTCCGACGACAACGCGACCTTCCGTCACCCGGAACTGGCCGCGATGCGCGACATCCGCCAGGAAGACGAGACCGAGGTCAAGGCCAGCCAGCACGACCTCAACTACGTCACGATGGACGGCAACATCGGCTGCATGGTCAACGGCGCCGGCCTGGCGATGGCCACCATGGACGTCATCAAGCTCAACGGCGGCGAGCCGGCGAACTTCCTCGACGTGGGCGGCGGCGCCACCAAGGAGCGCGTGACCGAGGCCTTCAAGCTCATCCTGTCGTCCGACAAGGTCAAGGCGATCTTCGTCAACATCTTCGGCGGCATCGTCCGCTGCGACATGATCGCCGAGGGCATCATCGCCGCGGTCAAGGAAGTGGACGTCAAGGTCCCGGTCATCGTTCGACTGGAAGGCACCAACGTCGAAGCCGGCAAGGAGATGCTGAAGAACTCCGGCCTGGCGATCACCCCGGCCGACGACATCAACGACGGCGCGAAGAAGGCGGTTGCGGCCGTCGCCGGCAAGTAAGGACTGACGACACCATGAGCGTATTGATCAACAAGAACACGAAGGTGATCGTCCAGGGCTTCACCGGCTCGCAGGGCACCTTCCACGCCCAGCAGATGCTCGAGTACGGCACCCAGGTCGTCGGCGGCGTCACGCCGGGCAAGGGCGGCACCGAGCACCTTGGCCTGCCGGTCTTCAACACCGTCGCCGAAGCCGTGCAGGCCACCGGCGCCGACGCCTCCGTCATCTACGTCCCGCCGCCGTTCGCGGCCGACGCGATCATGGAAGCGGCCGCCGCGGGCATCAAGGTGATCGTGTGCATCACCGAAGGCATCCCGGTGCTGGACATGCTGCGCGCCAAGAACGTGCTGAAGGGTTATCCGGACACCGTGCTGGTCGGCCCCAACTGCCCGGGCGTGATCACGCCGGGCGAGTGCAAGATCGGCATCATGCCGGGCCACATCCACATGCCGGGCAAGATCGGCATCGTGTCGCGCTCCGGCACGCTGACCTATGAAGCCGTGAAGCAGACCACCGACGTGGGCCTGGGCCAGTCGACCTGCATCGGCATCGGCGGCGACCCGATCAACGGCACCAGCTTCATCGACGCACTCAAGCTGTTCCAGAACGATCCGCAGACCGAAGGCATCATCATGGTCGGCGAGATCGGTGGCAGCGCCGAAGAGGAAGCGGCGGAATTCATCGCCAAGCACGTGACCAAGCCGGTGGTTGGCTTCATTGCCGGCGCCTCCGCCCCGAAGGGCAAGCGCATGGGCCACGCCGGCGCGATCGCCTCGGGTGGCTCCGGCACGGCCGAGGGCAAGTTCGCCGCGATGGAAAAGGCTGGCGTCACCACGGTGAAGTCGCCGGGCGACCTGGGCGCGGCGATTGCGAAGCGGCTGGCGAAGTAACCGAGCATGAAGGCAACATAGTTTCAGAGGAAGGGGCCGTTTACGGCCCCTTCCTTGTTTGGGGCCAGGAAGTTCCAGATTCAGGGGCGGGGGCAGGGGATGCAGTTTCGAGCGGACATTGAAGGTTTGCGAGGGGTCGCAATCCTGCTGGTGGTCCTCGCGCACGCCGGCGTGCCGGGGCTCCAGGGTGGTTTCATCGGGGTTGACGTGTTCTTCGTCATTTCCGGCTACCTAATTACCGGACAGCTTCTCAGTGAGCTGCGCACCCGGGATCAGATCGACTACTGGGCATTCTTCGAACGGCGCGTCCGTCGCTTGGTGCCGGCATTGCTGCTGATGCTCGCTGTGGTCGTGCCGATGGCCGCACTGTTGTTACCGCCGTCCGTTTTTTCGGATCAGCTCTCCGCGGCCCGTTGGGCCGCGCTGTGGGTGTCGAACATCTACTTTGCCGTAGCGGATTACGGATATTTCGACCACGACGCGACTTCCAACCTGTTCCTGCACACCTGGTCACTGGGCGTCGAGGAGCAGTTCTACCTGCTCTGGCCAGCGGTCATGGCAATTGCCTGGAAGAAGGGCTTCCGTTCGTGGCCGTTTTACGCAGGACTGAGCGCGTGCGGCTATCTGCTTTGCGTTGCGGTGAGTCGCTGGGACGCGATGGCCGCTTACTACCTGATGCCAACGCGGCTGTGGCAGCTCGCCGCAGGTGCGGCGGCGTACGTGGCGACAACTAGCCGCGCCAACATTTCCCGAGGCGCGGGAATGATCGGAACTGCTCTGGTCGTCGTGTCATTACTCCTCATCGACGAAAGCTCGCCGTATCCGGGCATGATCGCGCTGCTTCCAACGCTAGGCGCAGTGCTGCTCGTAGTAGGCGGAGGTGGGAACCGATGGCTTGCCACACCGCCACTTCGCTTTTTGGGGAAGGTGTCCTACAGCTGGTACCTCTGGCATTGGCCGTTCCTGGCCATCCTGCCTGCGATGGCGTTTGGTGAGCCCACCCGGCCTCAACGCCTTGCCTTGGTGCTGGTTTCCCTCCTCGTGGCGTGGGGTAGTTGCATTCTGGTTGAGCAGCCGTTGCGACGCAGGCGTTCCATCACTCCTCGCTTAGCGGTCGTTGCGGGCGTGCTCGGCGCGCTCGCTGTCACTGCTGGACTGCAGTGGTCGATCGGGGTCTCGCACCTTGCCGAACAGGATCTGGCAAAACAGGAATCGTTCGAATCCAGAATCAAGGCGCGGATCACGGTGCCTGACATCTATTCGACTCCAGGATGTGATCAGTGGTATCACTCGTCCGACGTCGTGCCATGCCGTATCGGCACGGATGGCGGGGTGAACGGCACGATGGTGGTGTTGGCGGACAGCGTGGGGGCCCAATGGCTACCCGCACTGGAACCGCTCGCCAGGAATCGTGGTCTCGATCTCGTTGTGATGACGAAGTCGGCCTGCCTGATCGCGAACGTGCCCTTCGTATACGAGCGGATCAAGCGCCGCTATGTAGAGTGCGAACAGTGGAGAGCGCGCGCCATCGAAGTGATCGGGAAGATTCGTCCCAAGGTGCTGGTCATCGGTTCATCGGGGGCATATCCGATTGTCGCGACCCAATGGCGTGATGGTACCGCCGCAGTGCTCGGGTCGCTTGCGTCCCCTGAGATGGAATTGCTCGTGCTGGCGCCCACTCCGATCCTGCCGTTCAGCGCGCCGAACTGTATCGCTACACGGGGCCGCGAGAGGCGGGATGGATTCCTTGATGCTCCGGATTGCGCGGCGCCCCTGAAGGAAGTTGAGCATACGGACGTGATAAGCGCGCTCAAGTCCGCAACTACTGGCGTGGAACGCGCGCACTTTGTCGATTTGAACGATTTGGTCTGTCCACAAGGTGCCTGTTCGGCCTCCGTGAACGGACAACTCGCCTACCGGGACGCGCAGCATCTCAATGCCAGCTACGTGCAGTCGCTGTCGGATGCTGTCATGCGTCGAGTTGGTCCCATGCTCACATCTTCGAAAGGTCCAAAGGGTTCAACTGCGGCATCATCTTCCGGTCGCACCGTGAACTGACCTGCCATGACCCACTTGCGCATCGCCCTCGCCCAGTTCGACTTTCCCGTCGGTGCCGTGCACCAGAACGCCGAGCGCATCGCGGCACTGATCGCGCAGGCGCGCGACGAGTACGGGGCGGATGTGGTGGTCTTTCCGGAACTGGCGCTCAGCGGATACCCGCCGGAGGACCTGTTGCTGCGGCCGGGGTTCCTGGCCGATTGCGAGGCCGCCATCGAGCGTGTCGCCACAGGCGTGCGCGACATCGTGGCGGTGGTGGGCTGGCCGCAGGCGGCGGGCAGCGTGGTGTACAACGCGGCCAGCGTGTTGCGCGACGGCCATATCTCGCACACGTACCGCAAGCGCGAACTGCCGAACTATGCGGTGTTCGACGAGCGCCGGTACTTCGACGTCGACCCGGACCGCGACGACTGCGTGTTCGATGTCGACGGCGTTCAGATCGGGCTGCTGGTCTGCGAGGACCTGTGGTTCCCGGAGCCGTTGGCGAGCACGGTGGCCAAGGGCGCGGAAATCGTGGTGGTGCCCAATGCCTCTCCGTTCGAACGCGACAAGCACGCAGACCGCGATGAGCTGATGGCGCGGCGCGTGCAGGAAACCGGGGTCGGCCTGGTCTATGTCAACTGTGTCGGCGGACAGGATGCGGTGGTGTTCGATGGGGGCTCGGTCGTCGCCGATGGCGACGGTACCGTGCACCCGGCCGCGGTCGCGTTCGCCGAGCAGTGGCTGGTGGTCGATTTCGATCCGGACACGCGTTGTTTCTCGCCGGTGCAATGGGTGGAGGACGGCGACGAAAGCCGCGACGCGCTGGCGTGGCGGGCAGTGGTCCGCGGCACCCAGGACTACTGCCGCAAGAACGGCTTCACGAAGGCCTGGCTGGGTCTGTCCGGCGGCATCGATTCGTCGCTGGTGCTGGCCATAGCGGTGGATGCGCTGGGCGCGGACAACGTCACCGCGGTGCGCATGCCGTCGCGCTACACCGCGGACCTGTCGAACGATCTGGCCGCGGAGCAGTGCCGCATGCAGGGCGTGCGCCTGCTGACGGTGCCGATCGAAAAACCGTTCCAGGGTTATCTGGATGCGCTGGCCGAGCACTTCGGCGATCTGCCGGTCGACACCACCGAGGAAAACCTGCAGTCGCGTACGCGCGGCGCATTGCTGATGGCAATGAGCAACAAGTTCGGTGGCCTGCTGCTGACCACCGGCAACAAGAGCGAATACGCCGTCGGCTACGCCACCATCTACGGCGACATGTGCGGTGGCTATGCGCCACTGAAGGATTTGTACAAGACCGAGGTCTTCGCGCTGGCACGCTGGCGCAACACGGTTGGCGACCGCGTGATTCCGCAGGCGGTGATCGATCGTCCGCCGTCGGCCGAACTGCGCGAAAACCAGAAGGACCAGGACTCGCTGCCGCCGTACGACGTACTGGATGCGATCCTGTTGCGTCATGTGGACCAGGAACAGTCCCGTGACGAGATCGTCGCGGCAGGCTTCGATCCGGCGACCGTCGACAAGGTGTTGCGCCTGGTACGCATCAGCGAGTGGAAGCGCCACCAGGCCGCACCGGGGCCGAAGGTGTCGCGCCGTGCATTCGGACGCGAGCGGCGCTATCCGATCAGCAACGGATACAAGGGCTGAGCGAAGGCAGTCGCTGCGAACCGGAGCCGACGAAAACGAGCCAAAAAAAAACGCCGCCCGAGGGCGGCGTTTTTCTCTCTGCGAAAGCCCGGCCGGTCAGTCGTTGTCCAGCGCCGACTTCTCGCCCGCGAACGGGTTGAGCTTGCGCCAGTTGCTGGGGTAATCGGGCCAGCGACCGGCGAGGAACGGATGGTCCGGCTGGTTCTGCTGCAGCACGCGACGCGCATCGTCCGCCAGCGCCTTGTTGCCCAGGCCGTCGTAGGCGGCCGCCAGCGTGGCGATGGCGTCGTACTGGTAGCTGCTCTGCGGGTAGGTTTCCAGCAGGAACTTGGCGCGCTCGGCGGCGGCGACGTAGGCCGTGCGACGCAGGTAGTACAGCGCCGTGTCGAGTTCGTGGCGCGCGAACATGTCGCGCAGGCCGCGCATGCGGTTGCGTGCGTCCTCGGCGTAACGGCTGTTCGGGTAGCGGTCGGCGACGATGGAGAAGTCGTTGAACGCCTGCAGCGGCGTGGCCAGGTCGCGGCGGCTGGCATCCAGGCTCCAGACCTGCTGCAGGAACACCGTGTCGCGACTGGAGTTGGACAGACCGCGCAGGTAGTACATGTACGCAATGTTCTTGTGCGTCGGGTACGTGCGGATGAAGCGGTCGATGCTGCTGATGGCATCGTCGTGCTTGCCCGACTTGTACTGCGCGTACGCCGTCTCCACCAGCGCCTGCTCGGTGTACGGACCGTAGGGGTACTGCGCGACCAGGCGCTTGAAAGTGGTTTCCGCGGCCGCCCAGTTGCCATTGGTCATGGACTTGTGGGCCTTCTCGTAGAGCTGCTCGACCGGCACGCCCTCGTCCGCGTCCTTGTCTTTGAATCGGCTGCAGCCCACGCCCGCGAAGGCGACGATCAGCAGCATGGCGAGCAGGCGCGAAGAGGTGGAACGTAGGGTCATGGGAGGTCGACGGGCGCCGAAGATGCGAAGACCGGATAATAGCAGTCCCCACGCGGCAGCCCTGAATCCTCCCCCTCCGATGACCGCCTCCCCGACGAGCCCCGCCACGCCCCTGCAGGCCACCGTTCCCGACGAGGCCGCAGGCCGCCGTTTCGATGCGGTCCTGGCCGACCTGTTCCCCGATTTCTCCCGTTCCAAGCTGGCCGGCTGGATCAAGTCGGGCGACGCGCGTCTGGACGGCCGCGAAGCCCGTCCGCGCGATCCCGTGCGCGGCGGCGAGAAGGTCACGCTGAACGCCGTGCTGGAGGTGCAGACGCACTCGCAGCCGGAGGACATCGCGCTGGACGTGCTGTACGAGGACGAGCACGTCATCGTGGTCAACAAGCCGGCGGGGCTGGTGGTCCATCCCGGCGCGGGCAACCCGGCCGGCACCCTGGTCAACGCACTGCTGCACCACGACCCCTCGCTCAACACGCTGCCGCGCGCTGGCATCGTGCACCGGCTGGACAAGGACACCTCGGGCGTCATGGTGGTGGCGCGCACGCTGCAGGCGCACACCGCGCTGATCGACCAGCTCTCCTCGCGCGAGGTCCACCGCCAGTACCTGGCCGTGGTCGTCGGCTCCCTCGTATCCGGCGGCACGGCGAACGCCCCAATCGACCGTCACCCGCGCGACCGCATCCGCATGGCCGTGCGCGAGGATGGCCGCGACGCGGTCACCCATTACCGCCTGCGCGAGCGCTTCCGTGCACACACGTTGCTGGAATGTCGCCTGGAGACCGGACGCACGCACCAGATCCGCGTGCACATGGCGCACCTGAAGCATCCCATCGTGGGCGATCCGCTGTACGGCGGCCCCCTCAAGCTGCCGCGCGGTGCGACCGAAGCGCTCATCGAAACGCTGCGCGGCTTCCGCCGGCAGGCGTTGCATGCGGAGACCTTGGAGTTCGCCCATCCGGTCACGGGCGAGCCCGTGCGCTGCACCGCGCCGGTGCCTGAAGACCTGCAGCACCTGTTGCGCGTGCTGCGCGACGACAGCGTGGCGGCCGCCGAGCGGGAGCGTTGAGCATGGCGAAGGCGTGGCTGGAGGCCGCATGGCCGGTGTCGGCGAAGGTGCATGGCTTCACCACGCTGCGTCATGGGCTGGGCGTGTCGCAGGCACCTTTCGACGAGTTCAACCTCGGACTGCGCGCGGGCGACGAACCTCACGCTGTGCAGCGCAACCGCAGCCTGCTGACGGAGCACGCCAACCTGCCTGCCGGGCCGTGCTGGCTACGCCAGGTGCACGGCGTGGCGGTCGAACGCTTCAATGCTCCATGCAGCGAGGAACGCGAGGCGGACGCGGCGGTCACTTCCGCGCCGGGCACCGTGCTGGCCATCCTCACCGCCGACTGCATGCCGGTGCTGTTCTGCGCCGACGATGGCAGCGAGATCGGCGCGGCGCATGCGGGCTGGCGCGGGCTGGCCGGCGGCGTACTGGAAAACACGCTCGCGGCTATGCGCACTTCGCCGCGAAATGTGCGGGCCTGGCTCGGGCCGGCGGCCGGTCCGCAGCGTTACGAGATCGGCGAGGAAGTCTTCGAAGCCTTCGTTACGCGCGATCCGGAGGCCGCGTCGGCTTTCACCCCAACGCGCCTTGGACACTGGCGGGTCGATCTCTATGCGCTGGCGCGGCGCCGGCTGACCGCCGTCGGCGTGCCCGCGGCGAACATCGACGGCGGCGGGCTGTGCACGATCTCCGAGCCAGATCGGTTCTTCTCGCATCGGCGCGACCAGCGCACCGGACGAATGGCTTCGTTGATCTGGATCGAACCGGCGCGCTGAGCGTCAGTACAGCGATTCGCCGGCCGCGCGGCGTTCGTGCGCGCGGAAGGCATCGAGGATGTGCTCGCGCAGTTCCTCGTCGTTCCACGGCTTGGTCAGGAAGCGATAGATCGCGCCTCGGTTGATCGCGTCGGTGATCGTGGACAGGTCGGTGTAGCCCGACAGGACCATGCGGATGGTGTCGGGGTAGAGGTCGCGTACGCGCGTCAGGAATTCGGTTCCGCTCATGTCGGCCATGCGCTGGTCCGACAGGATCACCTGCGGCGTGTTGCTGGCCAGCAGGTCGAAGGCTTCGCGCACGCTGTTGGCGGTGAGGATGTGGTACCCGTCGCGGCGGAACAGCCGCACCAGCGAGCGCAGGACGTTTTCCTCGTCGTCCAGCAGCAGCAGCGTGCGTTCCGGTCGCGTCGCGGCGAATGCGCCCGGCAGCAGGAAGCGCTTGCGCACGAGTTCGCCCAACTGGTCGGCCGGCAGCGACGGACTGAACAGATAGCCCTGGAAGAAATCGCAGTGGTTGCGGCGAAGGAAGCCGAGTTCAGCTTCGCTCTCCACGCCCTTGGCGATCACCTTCATGCCCAGCTGGTGGCCCATCGCGATGATGCCGCGCACGATGGCCGCGCTGCGCGGGTCGCTGGCGACGTTGCGGATGAAGCTGCGGTCGATCTTGATGCGGTCCAGCGGGTACTGGCCGAGCGCGGCGAAGCTCAGTCCGCCCAGGCCGAAGTCCTGCACCGTCAGCGTTCCACCGAGCGAACGCAGGCCGGCGAGGGTGTCGTGGATGCGATGGCTGTCGGTGGCCAGCACGCTTTCGGGGATCTCGAACTCCAGCGCATTGCCCGGCAAGCCGTAGCGGTGGAGCAGGGCGCCGATGCGGTCCAGGCAGTCGCGCTGCACCAGCAGCGGGCCCGACAGGTGCACGGACATCGACAGGTAGTCGAGTCCTTCCGCGCGCCATTGCGCCAGCTGCGCGATGGCGGATTCGATCACCCACACGCCCAGCCGCGCGGCCAGGCCGACGCGGTTGATCGGTTCCAGGAACTGGCTGGGCCGCAGCAGGCCGCGGTCGGTCTGCCAGCGCAGCAGCGCGGCGAAGCCGGTCACCCCGCCGTCGTGCGCGGCCACCTGAGGCTGGTAATACAGCCGGAACTCGCCGCGGTCGATGGCGTCGACGAAGCGCTGCGCAAGACCGTCGCTCGGCGGCGCGCGATCCACCGCAGCCGAGTACAGACCGACGTTGTTCAGGCCTTCCTGCTTCACCCGGCGCAGGGCTTCCTCGGCCTTCGACAGCAGCGTCGCGGCATTGGGCGCGTGATCGGGGAACACCGCGATCCCGATGGAAAGGGTCACCGGCAGTGTGTATGGCGGAATCGACAGCGGGGTTTCGAAGGCGTCGCGCAGGCGTTCGGCCAGGCCGGCGCCGTCGAGTTCGCCTTCCCGATAGCCGATGCCGACCACGAACTCGTCGCTGGTCAGGCGCCAGATCCACGCTTCGCGCGGTACCGCGCGCCGCAAGCGCTGGGCGATGGCCGCGAGCGCCTGGTCGCCGGTGGCGGTGCCCATGTTGGTGTTGATCGACCGGAACATGTCCACGTCGATGTGCAGCAGCGCGATGCGCCGCTTGGTCGCGCCGGCCACCGCGATGGCCGTGGCCAGGCTGGGGCCGTTGGCACCCAGCCGATGCAGTCCCGTGATGGGGTCTACCGCGGTATCAACCGGATCGTCGTACCGCTGAGCCATGAAACCCTGGAGCTATTCCGTCTTGGTGGGGGTAGCCGACGGTCGACTGCCGAAATCGCCCTCGGCCGAGGCGGCCAGGTAGGCGAACACTGCGTAGGCGGCGACGTTCTGGGCCAGCGCCTGCGGGTCGATTTTATCGAACGTGTCGTCCGGGGTGTGATGAAGATCGAAGTAGTCGGTGCCGTCCTGGGCCAGGCGCGCCCAGGCTGCGCCCTTCTGCGCGATCGGGCCGATGTCCGGACCGGGACCGCCCTCGCCGGGGGCGTATTCGATGCCCAGCGGGGCCAGCGCCTGCGCGATCTGCGCGTCGGCGGTCTTGGCGTAGTCCGGGGCGGAGCTGGAATAGGCGTAGATCCGGCCGGCACCGAAGTCGCTCTCGGCGGCGAGCTGATGCTTGGCCACCTCGCCCGCGTACTTGGCGGCGTAGGCCTTGCCGCCGTGCAGGCCCTGCTCCTCGTTGGCGAACGCCACCACGCGGATGGTGCGCGCCGGCCGCTGCTTGAGCTGGCCGATGAGCTTGCCCGCCGCCATGGTCAGGCCCACGCCCGCGCCGTCGTCGATCGCGCCGGTGCCCAGGTCCCACGAGTCCAGGTGACCGCCGATCACGACGACCTCATTGGGCTTGCGGCTGCCGCGGATCTCGCCGATGACGTTCTGCGAGGTGTAGGTTCCGTCCCAGCCGCAGTCCAGCGAGACGCGCACCTTCGTCGGACCGCGGCTGAGCAGGCGGGTGAGCTGGTCGGCATCGGGCACCGACAGCGCGGCCGACGGGATCGGCGTCAGGCCCTCGTCGAAGCGGGTGATGCCGGTATGCGGGTTGCGATGCGAATCGGTACCCGCCGAGCGCATCAGGAAGGCGCTGGCACCGGCGCGGATCGCCGCCGACGGGCCGCGGCTGCGCACGCGCGAGCCGGGGCCGTAGCCGGCGCCATCGCGGGCCCGTTCCATCCTGTAGTCGATGAAGGCGATCTTGCCAGTCAGCGAACCGGGCGCTGCAGCCTCGAGCGCGGCCAAGTCGGCGAAGCGGACCACTTCGGCCTCGACCGTGCCGGCCGGACTCCCGCCCAGCGCGGTCAGGTGCAGCGGCTGGGCATTGGCACCGACCACCCGGGCCGACTCGCTGCGGCGCTCCCACTTCGGAAAGGTCACCGGTTCGGTCCAGACCTTGTCGAAGCCGAGTTCCTTGAATTTGGCCACCGCCCACGCCACCGCGCGCGCATCGGCTTCGCTGCCGGCCAGTCGGGGGCCGACCTCTGTCGTCAGCGATTCGGTGATGCGGTAGGCCAGGTCGCTGGCAAGCGCGGTTTCACGCAGTTGCGCCGCGGTGGCGATGGCCTGATCGGGAATGCGCGTCTCGCGCTGCGCGGCATCCACCGACCCGCCCAGAACCGCGACCGACAACAGCGTGGCGATTGCCACCGACAACGTAGCGCGCATCAAACCGACTCCCCTCAGGACGAAGCTGCGAGCGTAGCAATTCGCGGCAGTCCGGCGGGGTGTCGGTAGTCACGCGCAGCATGCCGCGTCTGGCGGAAGTGACGGATCGACGTAGGAGCGAGCTTGCTCGCGACCTGCGCTGCCAGGGTGTCCATGCGCAGGTCGCCAGCAAGCTGGCTCCTACAGAGGCGGCCTGCCGGCTACCTCACTTCTTCAACTCGTCGCGGATCTCGCGCAGCAGCAGGATGTCTTCCGGGGTGGCCGGGGCCGCCGCCGGCGTACGCACGCGGTTGTAGGCCTTCAGGAACAGGAAGATCACCAGCGCGATCAGCAGGAAGTCGATGACCGTCTGCAGGAACATGCCGTAGCGGATCGCCAGTTCGGCCGCGACTTCCTTGCCCGACGAATCCAGCTGCGCCGACTTGATCACGTACTTCCAGTCGCTGACGCTCACGCCCTTGGTGAAGGCGCCGATGGCGGGCATCACGATGCCGTCGACCAGGGCGGTGACGATCTTGCCGAACGCCGCGCCGATCACCACGCCGACCGCCAGGTCGACCACGTTGCCGCGCGAGATGAATTCCTTGAACTCGGTAACCAGACCCATGGCAGCGTTCTCTCTCCTGCGTTGGCTGTAAGGGGCGGCGATGTGCCGCAACCAGCTTGCCGCTCAGGCGGCGACGATGCGGCCGCTGTGTTCGGCTACGCCGTCCAGGACCGCGTGGAAGCGGTCGCCTGGTTGCAGCGGGCCCACGCCAGCCGGCGTACCCATGAATATCAGATCGCCCGCACGCAGTGCATACAGCTTGGACAACTCGTGCAGGATTTCGGGCACGGTCCAGATGAGATCGGCCAGCGACCCCTGCTGCCGGGTCTGGCCATTGATCGTCAGCTGCAACGTGCGGTCGCCCAGCTCGCCGACTTCCGCTGCCGGAACGATGGCGCTGATCGGCGCGGCGTGGTCGAACGCCTTGCCGGTATCCCACGGCAGGCCCTTGGCCTTGGCCGCGCCCTGCAGGTCGCGCCGGGTCAGGTCCAGGCCGACGGCGTAACCGTAGATCAGGCGCTGCGCGTCGGCAGGGTCGAGTTCTCCGGCAGGCGCGTCCTCGCCCAGGGCTACGACCAGCTCGACCTCGTGGTGCAGGTCCTGCGTGCCGGGCGGGTAGGGCACGTCGGCCTGCGTCGCAATGGCGTCGGCCGGCTTGAGGAAGAACACCGGATTGCCGCGATCCGCACGCGAGGCCGGCACGGCGGCGCCCATCTCGCGCGCATGGTCGGCGAAGTTGCGACCGACGCAGTAGATGCGGTGGACGGGGAAGAATCGATCCGCTGCTCCGCGGACGGGAACGCGAGGCTGCGGCGGCGCCGCGATGACGTCGCTCATGCGCTTACAGGGCGTTGGTCTGCGTCTCGCGACGGGTCTCCAGCACCGGCTGGCCGACGACGCGGAACTCGCCTTCGACCACGCGGGTGTCGCCGGCGACCGGCTTGCCGCGCTGCTTCCACAGCTTGTAGAGCACGCCGGCGCCGATCATCGCCGCACCCAGCACCACCGAGAACATAACCAGCACCGCCAGCACGCCCAGGCCGACCACGCCGAGCGCGAAGCGCAGCATGCGGTGGCGCGGCTTGCGCGGCTCGAACGCCGAACGCACGCGCGAATGGAACTGGGAACTACCGAAGCGGAAGGTCTGGGCAAACATCGGAATGCGTCGTGACACAATGCGGCAGCAATTGCCGGGCAAGGGAGTATCGGGCCAGCCATGACCGAGGGTGTGAGAACTTCGTTAAGCAATCCGCACGTGGCGAATGCCGAAAAGGCGCCCTTGTTGTCGCTGGAACGCTTGCCGGACGGGGCTTTCGCGGAAGTCGAAGCCGTCCTGGAAGGCGATGCGGAATCCCTGATCCTGTACCGTGACGGCGATCAAGTCCGCGCGTGGCTCAACATCTGCCCGCATGCCGGCCGCCGTTTGGACTGGGCACCGGGCCAGTTCCTGAAGAGCAAGGAAGGCCTTCTCGTCTGCGCCGCCCACGGCGCGAGTTTCGAACTCACTGCCGGCGAATGTGTGGGCGGTCCGTGCCGTGGCGAATCGTTGCGCGCAGTGGGCGTGAGCGTGCGCGACGGGGCGGTGTGGCTGGGCACGGGCGCGCGCTGAGGTGGCGAGCCCGCTGATCCTTCCGATGGCGGTGCATGTGGCGCTGGCCGCATTCCTCTATGTATTGCTGACGCTCGCGCGTGCCCCTGCGGTGTGGGGCATCGGCCGTCGCGCCGATGGCAGCAATCCGTGGTCGAAGATCGAGCCGCGCATCAGCGCGAACCTGTCGAACCAGTTCGAATGGCCGCTGTTCTTCCACGTCGCATGCGTACTGCTGATTCTCGCCGGCGATGCCGGCCGCCTGCCGCAGGCGTTGGCGTGGGTCTTCATCGCCGGTCGCGTGTTGCATAGCCTGGTGCAGATTCCCACGACGAATGTGCAGCTGCGGGGCTTGGTGTTTACCGTCAACTTCCTCGCGGTGCTAGGGCTGTGGGCGTTGGTCGTCGCGAACGTGCTTGCCTAGCGGCGCCTTCAGCAGCGGTGCGGTTCACTGGACGATTGATGGCCTTGGTTACAGGCCTCGGTCGCGGCCTCGCCGATACCAAGGGATGAAGGGCCGTAGTGCGAAACCCTTAATCCCGAATCAGTACAGCAGATTGACCATCGCCACGATCACCGCCGTATAGATCAGCGACAGCGGGCCACCGATCCTCCACAGGTCCTTGCCGGAATAACCGGCGGGACCGGTGATCATCGAGATGACCGGGTTGGACGCCGTCATGAAGTTGTTCGAGGCGGACAGCGCGACGATCAGGGCGAACGCGGTGGGATTGCCGCCGGCGGCCAGCGCCATGTTGATGGCGATGGGCACGGTGACGATGGTCGCGCCGACGTGGCTGATGACCAGCGAGAACGCCGTCGTCAGCAGGCCGATCATGATTTCCAGCAACCAGACGGGCGTGCCTGTCGGCAATCGCTCGACCGTGTGCCCCGCTACCCACGCTGCGGCACCGCTGGAATCCATCGCCCAGCCCAATGGAATCAGGCACGCCATCAGGAAGACCGTCTTCCAGTTGATCGCGGCGTAGGCCTCGTCGATGTGGATCACGCCGGCGATGAGCATGCCGGCCACGCCGGTCATCAATGCGATCGACACCGGCAGGCGCGATGACAGCGCCAGCAGCATCGCGACGGCGAAGATCGCCATGGCGATCTTGAACTTGTGGGGGCGCTGCTCGCCTTTCGGATAGTCCGTGACGACGACCAGGTCCTTGCTTGCGGCCGCCACGTGCAGGTCGGTCCAGATGCTGTGGAACACCAGCATGTCGCCGGCACGCAGGTTCACGTCGCGCACGTTCTCGCGCAGCACCGCCTTGTCGCGGTTGATCGCCAGCAGGCTCAGGCCCATCTGCTTGCGCAGTTGGAGGTCGCGGCCGTTCTTGCCGATGAACTTCGACGTGGCCGGCACGACGGCTTCGGAAATGCCTGCGCGGCTCGGGTTGAACAGGTCGCCGAAGGTGCGCAGCCGCGATGACATGCGCAGGAAATGGTTCTGCGCGAAGTCGCTGACCTGCTGCTTGGACCCCATCGCACCGATCACGCTGCCGACCCAAATGCGGGTGTCCGCAGGCGGCGCCAGGCGCGCCTCGCCGTCACTCTTCAGCGCGAGCAACAGCGGCGCGCCGCGCAGGGCTTCGGCCTCACCCAGCGACATGCCGACCAGTGGGCTGTCGGCACTGACGGTAAGTTCGTATACGTCGCCATCGATGCCGTAGGCCTTCGCGAAGTAACTCTGAGTGCGCGCGGGCGTAGCGCCCTTGCCGTCCTCGTCGCGCAGGCGCTTGTCGCCGAAGAAATGGAAGTACGCCAGCGACGCGCCCAGCAATGCCAGGCCGATCGGCAGCGGCGCGAACATCTTCAGCGGTTCCAGCGTGGCCGCACCGGAGGGCAGGTTGCTGTTGGCGGCGATCAGCAGGTCGTTGAGCAGGATCAGCGGCGAGTTGCCCACCATCGTCAGGCCACCGCCCATCACGATGGCGGCGGCGATCGGTAGCAGCAGCCGCGGCAGCGTCAGGCCGGTGCGCGAGGAAAGCCGCGCGGCGACCGGCATGTACAGCGCCATCACCGACGGGTTCTGCATGATCGAGGAGTTGATGCCGGCCACCGCGCTGGTCAGCAGCAGCAGTCGCTGCTCCATGCCCCTGGCGCGGCGCAACAGCCAGCCGGCCAGGCGGTTGAGCGCGCCGGTGCGATCCAGGCCTGCGCCCAGGACCATCGTCGCGATGATGCTGATGACCGCGTTACCCGAGAAACCGTTGAACAGTTCCTCGGGTTCGACCAAGCCTGACAGGCCCAGCAGCACCAGCACGACCAGCGCCACGACATCGGCGCGGATGCGCTCGAACAGGAACATCACCATCGTGAAGCCCACCAGCCCGAGCACGAGCTTCATGTCGGTGGTGAGCGTCAGCGCGGTGTCCATGCCGGGTGGTCAGCGGCTCTCGGTCAGGGCGGGGATACGGTCGTACAACAGGTCCCACACGCCGTGGCCGAGTTTCTGGCCGCGGGTTTCGAAGTGGGTCTGCGGCCGCCATTCCGGCCGCGGCACGCTGCCGCGTGGTCCTGCCCGGTTGACCAGGCCGGGCGTGGCATCCAGCACGTCCCACATCTGTTCGGCATAGTCCTGCCAATCGGTGGCGAGGTGCAAGCGCCCATCGGCCGCCAGTTTGGAAACGAGCAGGTTTGCGAACTCCGGCTGCACGAGGCGGCGCTTGTGATGGCGCTTCTTGTGCCAGGGGTCCGGGAAGTAGATGCGGATCTCGTCGAGCGAGCCGTCAGCGATCTCGTTGCGCAGCACCTCCACCGCATCGTGGTGGTACAGGCGAACGTTACGCGCGTCGTCCTCGGCCAGCGCATTGAGCAGTCGGCCGACGCCTGGTGCATGCACCTCGATGCCGATCAGGTCGCGGTCGGGATCGTGCCCGGCGGCGAAGCGCAGGGCCTCGCCGTTGCCGAAGCCGATCTCGAGCACGCGCTTCGCCTTGCGCCCGAACGCCACATCGAAGTCGCGCGGCTGTCCGGTGTACTCCAGACCGAAGCGTGGCCATAACGTGTCGAACGCGCGCTGCTGCGCATCGGTGAACCGACCCTGGCGCAGCACGAAGCTGCGGACCTGGCGGCGGCCTTCCTCGACGGTGAAGGGCTTGGGCGGAACGCGTTTACCAGTGTCGCTCATGGCGTGCCCGGAGGCGTCTGGACGCAGATGGACACGGAAAACGCGGAAAAGGCAGGCAACACGAATGAATCGGATGATGCAGAAACTGCCTTATCCGTGGTCATCGGCGTCCATCCGCGTCGAAAAACCAGCTCCATCAGGAGATGAGCCCATCGACCGGCGAGGACGCACTGGCGAAGCGCTTGCGCGGGATGCGTCCGGCCTTGAACGCGGCGCGGCCGGCTTCCACCGCCAGCTTCATCGCGTGCGCCATCAGCACCGGATCCTTCGCGCCGGCGATGGCGGTGTTCATCAGCACGCCGTCGCAGCCCAGTTCCATCGCGATGGCAGCATCGGAAGCGGTGCCCACGCCCGCGTCGACGATGATCGGCACCTTCGCGTTCTCGACGATCTCGATCAGGTTGTACTTGTTCTGCACGCCAAGCCCGGAACCGATCGGCGCCGCCAGCGGCATCACCGCCACGCAACCGATGTCCTCCAGGCGCTTGGCCAGGATCGGATCGTCGGAGGTGTAGACCATCACGTCGAAGCCGTCCTTCACCAGCTGCTCGGCCGCCACCAGCGTCTGCACGACGTCGGGGTAGAGCGTCTTCTGGTCGCCCAGCACTTCCAGCTTGACCAGGTTGTGGCCGTCGAGAAGTTCACGCGCGAGGCGGCAGGTGCGCACCGCGTCCTCGGCGGTGTAGCAGCCGGCGGTGTTGGGCAGGATGGTGTAGCGGTCCGGCGGCAGCACGTCGAGCAGGTTCGGCTCGCCGGGGTTCTGTCCGATGTTGGTGCGGCGAATGGCGACAGTGACGATCTGCGCGCCGGCGGCGTCGGTGGCGCGGCGGGTCTCGTCGAGGTCCTTGAACTTGCCGGTGCCCGTGAGCAGCCGTGAGGCGTAGGCCTTGCCGGCGATGAGCAGCGGATCGGCGGGGAAATTCGGGGAAAGCGGAGCGGTCATCGAAATAGTCTAGCAGCGCGGGCGAGGGCGCTCCGTCGTCGGATACGGGTCGCTTGCGCCCGTAGGAGCCAGCTTGCTGGCGACTGGTGCGACACACCTCTGACGTGGACGGGGTCGCCAGCAAGCTGGCTCCTCGCCTATGTGCATTGCCGCCGTCCATGGCGTGACGTTACGGGCGTTTGGAGAGCTCAGCCCGGCCATCCTTGGCCGGGCGTTCGAGCATGCGCGGCAGTGCCGCGCCAGCACATGCTCTCACCCATCCCTGGCCGGGCGTTTGGCATGCCGCGCGGCAATGCTCGCCGCGGTTATGTGTATTGCTGCCGTCCCTGGCGGAACGTTACGGGCTTTCGGAGAGCCCAGCCCGGCCATCCTTGGCCGGGCGTTCGAGCATGCGCGCGGCAGTGCCGCGCCAGCACATGCTCTCACCCACCTCCCAGCGCGTGGACTATTTCCACACGGTCGCCTGTGGTGAGTGCGTGTTCGCCGTGACGTCCGCGCGGGACGATTTCGCCGTTGACTTCCACTGCCACGCGACGCTCGCCCAGGCCTTCGGCCTGCAGCAGTTGCAGCACGGTGGTCTCCGCCGCGATCGCGCGCGGCTCGCCGTTCAGAACGATGTCCATTCCTGTATTGTCGCCGCCTCCGTCGGGCCGGGCCAGTCGGCACGGTTTTTGACGCAGTGCGGCGTGAGTGCGTTCACGCCGCATGTTTCGATCTCCCATCCGCGGGCGTATGTGCCCGGGATTCCTTCCATCGCAAACAGGACCTTCGATGATGAAACCCGCACGCTCCGTGCTGGCCGCCGCGCTGGCGCTCGCCACTGCACCGGCCTTCGCCCAGACGTATTCGCAAACGATCTTCTTCGGCGACAGCCTGACGGACGCGGGTTACTTCCGCCCGGCGCTGGTAGCGCAGCTGGGTTCGTCGGGGGCGATTCTCGGGCGCTTCACCACCAACCCGGGCCTGGTCTGGGCGGAAGAACTGGCCGACCAGTACGGCACCAACGCCGGCGCGGTGAACCAGGGCGGCAGCAACTACGCCATCGGCGGTGCGACGGTCTCGACCGACCGCGCCGGCCTGACGCCGCAACTGCCTACGCTGTCGCTGCGCAGCCAGATCAATGCCTACCTCGGTGCCAATGGCGGTCGCGCCAATCCGGATGCGCTGTACACCGTCTGGGGTGGTGCCAATGACCTGTTCGCGGCCGCTGTTGCACCGCCGGCGCAGGCACAGGCCATCGTCGGCGCCGCGGTGACCGGCCAGGTCGCCAACGTGATGACCCTGCAGAACGCGGGTGCACGCTACATCCTCGTGCCCAACATTCCCGACCTGGGCATCACGCCGCAGTTCCGCGCGCGCGGCGCGGCGGGCATGGCCGGCGGCACGGCGCTCGCCACCGGCTACAACGACGCGCTGTATGCCGGCCTGGCGGCGTCGGGCGCGCGCTTCATTCCGGTCGATACGTTCCACCTGCTGCAGGAAATCGTGAACAACCCGGCACCGTACGGCTTCCGCAACGCGACGGGCGTCGCCTGCCTCACGCAGCCGGCGCCGGCGCTCGACTCCTCGCTGTTCTGCAATCCGGGCTCGTACGCGGCACCGGATGCGGCCTCGGCCTACGTGTTCGCCGACGGCGTGCATCCGTCCACCGGCGCGCACGCGATCCTGGCCGACTACGCGTACTCGCTGCTCGAGGCGCCGCGCCAGCTGGCCGTGCTGCCGCACTCCGAAGCGATGGTCGGCCGTTCCCGTGCCGAGCGCGTCGCCGCGCAGATCGGTTCGCGTCCGGAAGGCGAGGGCATGCGCTGGTGGGCGGACGTGCGCGCCGATTCGCAGCGCTACGGCCATGGCGACAACTACGACGGCATCGGCCCGACGGTCAGCGTCGGCCTCGACTGGGCCAGCGGTGGCCTGGTGTACGGCGGCTTTGCCGGATACGGCCAGCAGAAGATGGACTGGGGTCGCAACCGCGGCGACTTCGACCAGGACGACGCCACCCTCGGTGGCTACCTGGGCTGGTCCAGCGGCAGTGCCTGGTTGAACGGCCAGGTCAGCTACAGCTGGGTGTCCTACGACGTGGACCGCCGCGTGCAGTTGGGCCCGACGTCGCGCAACCACACCGGTTCGCCGGACGGCACCAACCTCACCGCAGCGCTGTCGGCCGGCTGGAACTTCGGCCAGGGCGCGCTCAAGCATGGCCCGGTCGTGCAGGTGCTGTCGCAGACCATCGAGGTCGATGGCTACGACGAGAACAGCACCGAGGCGACAGCGCTGTCGTTCGGCAAGCAGGAGTTCGACTCGCTGATCGGCAGCATCGGTTGGCAGGTCGATTACACGCTGAACAGCCACCTGCGTCCGTACGCGCGTCTGACCTACGACCACGAGTTCGAGGACACCGCCGAGGAAGTGTCCGCATCGTTGCGCTCGCTGCCGGGTTCGCCCGCCTACTCGGTGCCGGGCCTGAGCTACGACCAGAACTACGGCACGCTGATGATGGGTGCGCGCACCGAACTGTTCGGCCTGCAGACCGACATCGGTGCCAGCCTCACCGTCGGCCAGAAGGGCGGCAACGACGCGACGGTGTTCGTGAGCTTCGGCGGAGGTTTCTGACCCGCGCCTCAATCGGCTGAACCGGCACGCGGCGCCCTTGTGGCGCCGCGTTGCCAAGCCTCCGACGGGAGGCATAGACTTCGCAACGCGCGGGTGTAGTTCAATGGTAGAACTGCAGCTTCCCAAGCTGCTAGCGTGGGTTCGATTCCCATCACCCGCTCCAAACATTTTCAGCGGCGGCCTGCTTTACAGTGGCCGCCGTTTTTGTCTTTCAGGCAGGGCCTGGAGGCGCGATGGCAACGAAGATCGTGCTGGGTTGGCGCGAATGGGCGGCCCTGCCGGACCTGGGCGTCGGGCGTCTGCGCGCCAAGGTCGACAGCGGCGCGCGCAGCTCGGCGCTGCATGTGGACACCCAGTGGAATTTTCATGAGCGCGGCGAGCCATGGGTCGGTTTCCGCCTCAGTCCCGGGCACGGCGCAGGCATGATCGAAGCTGCCGCCCCGGTGTTCGACGTGCGGGAGGTGACCGACTCGGGCGGCCACTGCACGCGCCGTGTCTTCGTGCGGACCACACTGGCGCTGGCCGGGGTGGAGCGCACCATCGAAATGAATCTGTCCGATCGCCGCGGCATGCTGTTTCCGATGCTGCTCGGCCGTACCGCGCTGGCGAGGGTGTTCACCGTGGACCCTGCGCGTTCCTTCCTGCATGGCCGCCTGCCGGCGAACGCGGCACCGGTGGTCTCCCTCAAGTCGCTCCGATGAAACTTGCGATCCTGTCGCGCAACAGCAAGCTGTACTCCACACGGCGCCTAGTCGAAGCCGCGCGCGACCAGGGCCACAGCGTGCGGGTACTGGATCCGCTGCGCTGCTACATGCGCATCGCCAGCGACGGATTCAGCATGCGCTACAAGGGCAAGCCGATCTCCGGCTACCAGGCCGTGATCCCGCGCATCGGCGCCTCGATTACCCGCTACGGCTCGGCGGTACTGCGCCAGTTCGAGCTGATGGACACCTTCACCCCCAACTCGTCGGACGCCATCCTGCGCGCGCGCGACAAGCTGCGCTGCCACCAGTTGCTGGCGGCCGAGAACATCGGCCTGCCGACCACGGTGTTCGGCGACAACCCGGACGACACCCACGACCTGCTGTCGATGCTCGGCGCGCCGCCGCATGTCATCAAACTCAACGAAGGGACGCAGGGCGCCGGCGTGATGCTGACGGAGAAGCTCTCGGCCTCGCGTGGCGTGATCGAAGCGCTGCGCGGCCTTTACGCCAACTTCCTCGTCCAGGAATTCATCGAGGAGGCGCGTGGCGCGGACCTGCGTTGCTTCGTGGTGGGCGGGCGCGTGGTGGCGACGATGAAGCGCCAGGCACCACGCGGCGACTTCCGCTCGAACCTGCATCGCGGCGGCACGGCGAAGGGCGTGCGCGCCAGCGTGGAGGAAGAAGAGGTCGCCATCCGCGCCGCGCGCGTGCTCGGGCTGGGTATCGCCGGCGTTGATCTGATCCGTTCGAAGCGCGGCCCGCTGGTGCTTGAAGTCAACGCATCGCCCGGCCTGGAAGGCATCGAAGACGCCACCGGCGTGGACGTGGCGGGCGAGGTGGTCGCGCATGTCGCTGGGCGGGTGAAGCGCCCGCCTTCCAAAAAGCCCGCAGCGCGCCTGGCAACCTGAATTCGGCACATTCGCCGACGTTCGCCGTATTTTGCCGCCCTTGGCTGCTTGCTTAACATTTCCCCTGCTGAACAACGAAATCTTAACGCGTGTTTTTAACGGCGGTTTAATCGATTTCGGCGTAGCCTGTCCCTACCGCAGCACTGCCCATCCTCCAAGTCAGCACTCTGGTCGACGCAGGTTACGGTAATCGGGGCAATACCCTTTTGGCCCAGGCGCGGTGGCCCCGTGCCTGGGCCTTTGTTTGACTGCGCTCGACTGCATGCGTGATGTCGTCGGTCCGCGATTAAGGCTCTGGCAGAATCACACGGTCGCCGCGGCGAGTCGCTCTGCCGCGTGTTCATGCCGGCGCGAACCACGGAGGTTCCGCGCGGTCGAATGCCCATTACCCAGGAAAGGTCTCATGCGCATCCTCGTCATCGAAGACAATCAGGACATCGCCGCCAACCTTGGCGACTTTCTCGAAGACCGCGGTCACACCGTGGACTTCGCCGCCGACGGCGTCACCGGCCTGCACCTGGCCGTGGTCCATGACTTCGATGCGATCGTGCTGGACCTCAACCTGCCCGGCCTCGACGGCCTGGAGGTGTGCCGCAAGCTGCGCAACGAGGCGCGCAAGCAGACGCCGGTGCTGATGCTGACCGCGCGCGACTCGCTGGAGAACAAGCTGGCCGGGTTCGATTCAGGCGCCGACGACTACCTGATCAAACCGTTCGCGCTGCAGGAAGTCGAGGTGCGCCTGAATGCGCTCTCGCGCCGCGGCCGTGGCGTGCAGACACGCGTGCTAAATGTGGCCGACCTGGAATACAACCTCGACACGCTGGAAGTGCGCCGCCAGGGCAAGCTGCTGCAGCTCAACCCCACCGCGCTGAAGATCCTGCAGGCGCTGATGGAGGCCTCGCCGGCCGTGGTGACCCGCCAGGAACTGGAGACCCGCGTATGGGGCGAGGAACTGCCGGATTCCGACAGTCTGCGCGTGCACATCCACGGTCTGCGTTCGGTGGTGGACAAGCCCTTCGACGTTCCGCTGATCCAGACGCGCCATGGCATCGGTTACCGCATCGCAGCCCCCGACAACGGCTGAGCGAGTGGCCGCGGACGAACCCGCGCCCGCGCGGCGGCGCACGCGTTTCCGCCGCCAGCTCCGCAGCCGAATCATCCTCGCCTTCGTTTTGCTGGGCTTCGGCCTGACGGGCCTGTTCGCGTGGGCGACCAACTGGACGCGCAACCGTGTGGAAAACCAGCTGGTCGAGGACGTGATGAACCGGAACATCGAGCAGGCGGCGCGCCAGTTCGAGCAGAACCCGGACGATCCGTCGTTCGCCGTCGACCAGATGCGCGGTTACGTCTACACCGCGGACAAGTTCGATTCGGTGCGCGTGAACTGGCCGGAGTGGTACGAACTGCGTGACGGCATCTACGGCATGACCGGCGTGGGGCAGGACGGCGAGCCGTTCTCGTACAAGCTGGCGGTACGCAAGACCCCGAAGGCCTGGTTCTTCCTCGCCTACGACATGTCGCAGGCATCGCGCGGCGAGGCGCAGTTCCAGCGGGCGATCTGGGCTTCGGTGTTCGTGTTCACGCTGCTGTCGCTGCTGGTCGGCTGGTGGTCGGCCTCGCGCGTGATGAGCCCGGTGTCGGAACTGGCCAACCGGCTCAAGCAGTCCGGGCGCAGTTCGGAGCCGGAGAACCTCGCCTCGCACTTCCCCGACGACGAAGTCGGCCAGCTCGCCGAGGCGCTGGACGACTACGCCGAACGCCTGACCGAAGTCGTGCAGCGCGACCGCGAGTTCAACGCCGACGTCAGCCACGAACTGCGTACGCCGCTGGCGGTGATCAAGGGCGCGGTGGAACTGCTGCTGTCGCGACCGGACGTCGACGAGAAGACGCGCAACCGCCTGCTGCGCATCCAGCGTGCAGAACAGCAGTGCACCGACCTGATCAGCGCGTTGCTGTTGTTGTCCCGCAACGAGCGCGGCCATGGTGCGACCGACGTGGCCAAGTCGGCCGAGCAGTTGCTGGACGCGCATCGGGCGCAGCTGGGCGGCAAGCCGCTGGAGCTGCGCCTGGAAGGGGGCCGTGCGCTGGTCGTCGACGCGCCGGAAGCAGCGGTATCGGTGGCGCTGGGCAACCTGATCGGCAATGCGGTGAAGTACACGACCGAGGGTGAAGTGGTCGTGCGCATCGGTCGACGCTCGGTGGACGTGGTCGACTCCGGCCCCGGGCTCAGCCCGGAGGACGCGGCCAAGCTGTTCGAACGCGGCTACCGTGGCACGCACGCCGGCCACTCGCAGGGTGGCGGCATCGGCCTGTCGATCGTGCGGCGCCTGTGCAACCTCTACGAGTGGGACGTGCAGGTGCGCCCGGGCGAACGCTGCGGCGTGGTGGCGACGTTGACGTTCGACGCTCCGTCGGTGCTGGAAAACGGGCGCGAAACGGCGCGCTGAGCCGGCGCGTCGACGTCCGAGGCGAGCGAACGCAGGAACGCGAGATCAAGCAGGTCGATCGAATTGCGGCGCAGCCGCACACGTTGCTGACGTTCTAGCGGTTTCAGGAGGCGGCTCACCACCTCGCGCGCGCTGCCGATGTCCGCGGCCAGTTGCCCGTGCGTTGCCGTGACGTGGTCGTCGATTGCGCGGGAGAGGAGGCAACGGGCGAGGCGCACGTCGACACGCTCGCTGGTGAGGCTCTCGATGCGGCCGATCAGGTCGTTGAGGTGCTGCGCGTGGTGGCGAAAGATGAAATCGCGGAACGACTCGCTCCGCATCAGGCGCAACTGGAACTCCGAAGCAGGCAGCGCAAGCGCCACGACATCGGTTTCGGCATGGCCATCCACCGGGTACGGCTCTCCTCCAAGCACGCAGGCCGTCGTGATGGCGCATGCCGCACCTGCCGAGAGGCGGTAAAGCACGACCTCATGGCCCGAGGGCGACACGCGCGTAACGCGAACGCGCCCGCGCAGCAGGATCAGCGCGCGACGACAGGAGTCGCCGACACGAAACAACACCGAGCCCGCCGGGGCGGGCACGATGTTTGTTCGCGGCAGGTTCTCGCAACCGATGTGTTTCAGCAGTTCCTGGTTCCCTTCGCCCATTGCCAACATCCGTGATGCGTCAGACTCGCATCTGCCTGTCGATCCCATCGGCGCTCGGGCAGCCCGATCCTGAGACGGATCAACTTGGCCGTGAGTAGCGGCCCCGGGTGTCTGGTACCGGGCGCCCGAGATCGATTCCTCAAGGGGTCTCGATGAAGGTCACCGAATGCGGCGAGGCGTTCCCCGTCGCCCCGTGCGGCCAGGCTTTCCGCGCCCATGAAATGCACCCCGGTTTGACTGTGCTCCCGTTCGTCGTGAAATCGATGAACTTGGGATCCAGCGCGATCGCACCGGTAAGCTTGTTGAAACGGGTCATGCAAATGGTGTTGTCGCCCACCGATCCGGATCCCGGCAGGAAGTCGGCTACGAAGTTCAGGCTATTGCCTTTGCCCCGGAACGGATCGAACGGTTCGATGCCGAACATGGTCCATGCGCCGGCGACGGCGAACCTGCGCAGATCGACGAAGTATTGCGAAACCGCGATGTAGTCCTGCGTCCGGTCGGGTACGACGATATGAGGGCCGCCCATCGTCGCGAGGTTTTCGGGCGAGTCGAGCTTCACCTTGGAAACCGGCAGCGGACAGTCCGGCGCGCCATTGTTTGGCCAGAACCTGGACACTGTCCTTTCCGTAAGCAGCGAGTCCAAGCGCGGAGGAGCCCAAGGACTAGGTCCGACTGTGGTCGGCTTTCCGCTCCCAGGCTGTGGCTTGCCGGTATTGGAAAGTAGTAGTGCCGGGGGCGCATTGCACAGCGGTTTGTGATTGCCCTTGGTGAGCAGACTGATGTCGAGCACGATTACTTCGCGGTCGTGTTCAGAAGAGTGGTCGCGGTCGTACAGCGGGCCGTTCGCATCCCGCATGCCCGGGCTGATCATCGATGCCTTGGGAATGACCAGGTGACGGTCGTCGGCGCTGACGAAGAAGTAGGACGGACCCGACCCCGGGCCGAAGTCGTAGACAAGTTGGAATTCCGGACGCGGAGCCGTGATGTCAGCGGAGTAGTAAAGCCCGCCGCCACCCATCGCGGCCACGAACATGCCGGTATGTCCGGGCAGGGTTGGTAGTCGCCATCGCCATCAACCCCTCTGGTTCCTCGTGCTGCTCGATCGCTTCCACTCGGGGGCCATCGGGCATCTGCACCACGGCGTACGGCCCGTCCCGGAGCTTGATGGTAGAAGCGCACCGTGGTGCCATGGTCGACGTGCATGTCCGTGTCCTGCGACACGGCGAGGCTGAGCGGGTCGGCGTAGTCCGATACCACTAAAATGCCCTTGCCACCGACCTTCGAAGCGTCCGACGCGCTCATGCCGCCCGCGTGGTAGTAGCCCCAGTACGGTGAGCGGGAGTTGAGGTCCGCGCGCACTCCTATGCCGTGGGGATGGGCTTCGGGACCAGTGTCGAGCGCACGGCCATCGCCCAGATACTGGCGGGCGCGGAAGCGCAGGGGAGCGATCCGTTGGCCTGCCAGGAGGCCGGTCGGGTAAAGCGCACCGGTGGGGATCGCTGCGGGATACTCGCCCACGACATTTCCGCGCGGATCGAACTCCAGCAGTCCGCCCGGCGTCTGCAGCGTCGGTGTCAGGGTGGACTGCGGGAACCTGACGGCATCCTGGGCGATGCCCGGCATACTGCTGATTGTGTACCGGCCAAGCGGGCTAAGGGCGGCGTCGTTGATGCGGCCCTTGTAGCCCATCTGGGTGACGACGATGTTTCCGTTGGGAAGCAGTAGGAAATCGTCCACCGCACTCGTCCGCCGGAGTTTTCGGCTGCCCACTGCAAGCCCGCAGATGTTGTCGGCCGGCGCGGCTCCCGACCACGTCAGCGGATTTACTTGGCTGGGAGCTGTTCCCGGCACGGGTTTAATGTGCAGTGGATCGGTGACGTCGCACGCGAAAATGTTGGAGCTGATGAGACCACCCAAGTATTTGTGGCCAGTTTTCGGCTCGGTATAGAGACGGACATTGATGTGATGTGCCTCGTTCAACGTCGAAGAAGGTAGGTTGAGCCCCCTGTCCAGCGCATCGCCCATTCCGGCGGGACTGCGGGGATCGAGTCGTCGGGCGAGGTTGTCCACGACGTTCTCGGTTTCGGCCAGCAGGTGCTGGCCGAAGATCGCGGGCATGAGTGCGGAGTTGACGACCGTGCCGTAGGTTCTGGATCCGGGCGTCGCGTCCACGACGGCGAGGAAGTCGGGCTCACCGTAGACGCCGTTGTCGAGCACTTGGTCGCCGCTCCAGACCAGGAGGTATTTCCTTGCGTCCGCGGTGGTTGCCGTCAATGAGCCGGCGATGGCCAGGCACAGCGCCACGCGCCGTGCCTTGTTAGTGATGTTCATGACAGGTCCTAACAGAAGTGCAGACTCCCTGCACCGATGAAATGCCGCGAGCCGTGGATGTGCGTGGCGCGATCAGGACTTGCAGGAACCGCGCGGGCAGGTGCGCAGGCCGACCAGCTGATACAGCGGACACCAGCTGATCAGGGCGGTGAGCAGCGGGACCAGGCCGATCCATCCCCAGGGCGTCCTGGGGCCGACGAAAACCAGTGCGATGAGGACGATGCCGATCAGCACGCGGATCGTGCGATCCGCAGCTCCGATGTTGCGATTGAACATGCCTGTTTCCCTGCCTTTGCGCGATGGCCCGCGGAATGCGGGCGTTCGGGACGCAAGATAGGCAGGCCAGCCAAGCGGTTCAGTGACTTTGTCACCGTCATTGAAGCGTGCCGCGCGGACAGCGGCACGCATGACGCACGTTGCGACGCCAGCGCGAGCGGCAATGTCAGGCCGGCTGCAAGGTCAGAGCGGCTCCAGCCAGCCGTGCTTGTCCGGCGTGCGGCCTTCGAACAGGCCGAAGAACAGGTCCTGGATGCGGCGCGTCACCGGGCCCGCCTTGCCGGCGCCGATCTGGCGGCCATCGACCGAGCGGATCGGCGTGATCTCGGCGGCGGTGCCGCACATGAAGAGTTCATCGCACAGGTACAGGTATTCGCGCGGGAGGTCGCGTTCGATCACGTCGATGCCGGCTTCGCGCGCCAGCGTGATGATGGTGTTGCGGGTGATGCCGTTGAGCAGCGCGGCGCTGACCGGCGTGGTGTGCAGCGCGCCGTCGAATACCAGGAACAGGTTTTCGCCTGCGCCTTCGGACAGCAACCCCGTGGACGCCAGTGCGATGCCTTCGCCGAAGCCCAGGCGGCGCGCCTCGCGCGCGACCAACTGGCCGCTGAGGTAGTTGCCGCCGGCCTTGGCGCCGGCCGGGATGGTATTGGGCGCAAACCGCTGCCAGCTGGACACGCACGCATCGATGCCCTGTTCCAGCACGCTTGCGCCGAGGTACTGGCCCATCTTCCAGGTCGCCACGGCGACGTCGGTGGGCGTGTCGGCCGACAGGCCGAAGCCACCCAGGCCGCGATACGCCACCGGGCGCAGGTAGTCGGTGGTGTTCTCGTTGGCGCGGATGACTTCGCGGCAGGCCTCGTTGATCTGCTCCAGCGAGTACGGCATCGCCATGTCGTAGATCCGCGCCGACGCGAACAGGCGGCGGTTATGGTCCGTCAGGCGGAAGATCACCGGCCCGTTGGGGGTCTGGTAGCAGCGGATTCCCTCGAATACCGACGAGCCGTAATGCAGCGCATGCGACATCACGTGGGTGGTGGCTTCGGCCCAGCGCTTGATCGCGCCGTTGTGCCAGATCCAATCGGGGTATTGCATCGCCGGCTTCCGTCAGGAGGAAACGGCTATTGTGCCTCGCGCAGGTATCCGGTCCCAAATGCGGCAGGCGGCATGGTCCGGGTCTAGCCCTTGATCCACCAGCAGCCGAAGTGCTTCTGCAGGCCGAAGACTGTGCGTGCCGGCGTGACACCGTTGGCCAGCGTCTGTTCGATCCGCAGGGCGACCGGTTGCTGCCGCCGGGTTGGGGGCGCCGATTCGGCAGGTTCCGGCAGCGAAAGAGAGGCGTTCCCCGGAGTCTCGAACGAGGCATCGGACGAAGCGGCGATATCGGACTGCGGGTCTGTCACCGGTTCAGGCTCGGGCATCACCGGAACGATGTCGACCAGCGGCCGCTGCACCAATGTGTCCAGACGCGCCATCACGTCGTAAGCCGATGTGCCGGACATTCCGGTCCAGTGATAGACGCCTGCCAGGCGGTTGGCGTCGTGCGTGTCGAACGCGCTGGTCATTTCGAACACCAGGTCGTCGATGTTGCGCGCGCAGCCGCTGCGCCTGGCCTGCGTAGCCGCAGCCACGGGTTGTCGCGGCTGGACCTGTTCGACGCCACCCATGGCCGCGCATTCGCGGTCGGTGAAGATGTGCTGCCCGTCCGGCGTGACGCAATGGCGCACCTGCGCGGTGACCGGCAACGACCACGCGAGGAGCGCGATCAACGACAGGAGGGGAAGTGTTCGCGGCGACAACGGCATCGGCGCAGCCTAACCATCGCGTCATGCGCCGGACAGTGCCGCCGTCGCACTCTGCACTGGCGGACTGTCCATGACGCGACGCCGGTATCAGAACCTCACGAAGTAGCAGCCTGCATATCGTTCGACTCCGAGTTCGAGCACGCGCTGCGGCTGCGCGAACGTGAGCTGCATCGCGCCACTGCCCGTGCCGGCCAGGCTGCCGGGCCAGAAGCTCGCGTCGACCAGCGATTGCCGTGACAGTTGCTGCAGTCGCCGCATGACCTCATGCGCCTGACGGTGCCGCAGGCCGGGCCAGTGGAAGCTTTCTGCGATGCGGTTGATGTCACCCATCGCGAACGATCCCAGCAGGTCCATCGTCAGCTGCCGCGGATTGCGCGCGCAGCCGTACTGCGGCGCGCGTCGTACTGCCGCGATGCGATTGCGCAGCGACGTTGAGTCCATCGACGGCGTCATTGGGTCCATGGCCAGGCGACTGACCAGTTCGGCGGACATCGGAGCCGGTCGCGCATCCAGCGACGCGCAGGCTGCGTCGGTGTAGACAGACATGCCGTCCGACGTCTGGCAGCGGTGGATGGCACCGCCTGCCTGCGCGGGGGCGACCGCGCACAACGCCAGCATCAGGCTCCATGCCGCCCAAAAACGCGGCGTGTTCATGCTTCGGCCCGGGAGGAGCGGGAGCGGTCATCGTCTCCCCCGGACCGTCAATGAGGCGTGTGAGAACGCCTTTTTCAGCCCAGCCGCGAAAGAACGTTCAGCGTCGGCTTGGTCAGGTTCAGGGTGTAGAAGTGCAGGCCGGGCGCGCCGCCTTCGACGAGCCGGCGGCACATGTCCGCGACCAGGTCGGCGGCGAATTCGCGGATCGACTCGACGTCATCGCCGAACGCCTGCATGCGCTTGCCGATCCAGCGCGGGATCTCCGCGCCGCATGCATCGGAGAAACGCCGCAGTTGCGAGAAATTGGAGATGGGCATGATGCCCGGCACGATCGGTACGTTCACGCCCAGCCGACGCGCGTCGTCGACGAAGCGGAAGTACGCATCGGCGTTGTAGAAGTACTGCGTGATCGCGCCGTCGGCACCGGCGTCGATCTTGGCCTTGAAGTGGCGCAGGTCGGTCAGCGCGTCGTCGGATTGCGGATGGCACTCCGGGTAGCAGCCGACTTCAATGTGGAAGTAGCCGTCGTGCTCGCGCCGGATGAATTCCACCAGTTCCGACGCGTAGCGGAAATCGCCGGTGTGGCCCATGCCGGACGGAAGGTCGCCGCGCAGCGCGACGATGCGGCGGCAGCCCAGCGTCTTGTAGCGCCGGATCAACTCGCCCAGCTCCTCGCGCGTGCCGCCGACGCAGGACAGATGCGGCGCCGCGTCCAGCCCGTGTTCGCTGTGCAGGCGCTCGACCGTTTCCGGCGTGTAGCTCAACGTCGAGCCGCCTGCGCCGAATGTGCACGACACGTACTCGGGATTGAGCGACTTCAGCCGCGCCGCCGTCTTGTCCAGCTGCGCGCGCTGCTCGTCGGTCTTGGGCGGGTAGAACTCGAAGCTGACGGAGGTGGTCGCCATGCCGGGGCCATCGGGTTGGGTGGCGGGTAGTCTATCGCTTCATCGCGATGAATTGAAATTCGGCCGTGTCGGCTGTCTCCGTGCAGCTTCTGCGGTCAATCAGGCCGGGGGGCGGGATGGCGCTTGCATCACGCCCCTAAAGAGTTCGCCAAACCTGCCGATGTATCCTAGGAATTGTCCGGCATTGGGGGCGGCGGCCGTCGGTTCCGGCCGCAGGGGGCATCGACAACCCGGACGTGGTCTTCACAGGGAAAGGCGAAGTGGAACAGGGGAAAAGGACGCGGCTGCACAAGCCGCTAGCGGGATGGTTCGTGCTGTGCGGTCTGTTCGCGCCGGTCGGCCTGGTGCTGGCGCAGGGGCTCGATACGGCGACGCAGGAACTGCTGCGCCAGCAGGAGCGTGAACGCGCGCTGCGGGAGCAGCAGGAGACGCGTCCCGACGTGCGCATGCAGGAGGGGGAGGCGCTGCGCGCCGACCGCCTGCCCGCCGACGAATCGCCGTGCTTCGAGATCCGCCAGATACAACTGACGGGCGAGGAGGCCGAGCGCTTCCATTGGGCGTTGCGGGCCGCAGATCCCGACGAGGATCCGGCGACCGGACGTTGCCTCGGCACGCAGGGTGTCAACGTGGTGATGAAGCGCGTGCAGAACGCCATCGTCGCGCGCGGTTTCGTCACCACCCGAGTGCTGGCCGCGCCACAGGATCTCAACACCGGCGTGCTCACGCTCACGCTCGTGCCCGGGCGGATCCGCGCGGTCCGCTTCGCCGACGGCGATGCGCGGGCGGCCGCGTGGAATGCGGTGCCGGCGCGACGCGGCGATCTGCTCAACCTGCGCGACATCGAACAGGCGCTGGAGAACTTCAAGCGCGTGCCGACGGTGGAGGCCGACATCCAGATCGCTCCCGCCGCCGACGCCGATGCGCAGCCGGGCGAGAGCGATCTGGTAATCGTGTGGAAGCAGCGCGCACCGTTCCGCATCGGCCTGACACTGGACGATTCCGGCAGCGAAGGCACCGGAAAAATGCAGGCCGGCGCGACGCTGTCGCTCGACAATACGCTGCGCTGGAACGACTTCTTCTACGTCAACGTCGGCCACGACGCGTTCAACGGCGCGGGCAAGGGCACGTCCAGCTGGACCGCGCATTACGACGTTCCGTTCGGCTACTGGCTGGTCGGCGCCACGGCCAGCAGCTACGACTACCACCAGAACGTGGCCGGCGCGTTCGAGACCTACACCTACAGCGGCACCAGCGAGAACGCCGAGTTGCGCTTGTCGCGGCTGCTGTTCCGCAATGCCACCGTCAAGACCGGTGCCTATGCGCGTGGCTGGTGGCGCGAATCGAAGAACTACGTCGACGACACCGAAGTGGAAGTGCAGCGCCGCCGCATGGCCGGTTGGGAGCTGGGCGTCACGCATCGCCAGTTCTTCGGCCAGGCGACGCTGGATGCGAGCGTCGCGTACCGCCGCGGTACCGGTGCGTTTGGCGCGTTGCCGGCGCCGGAAGAAGCGTTCGGTGAAGGCACGTCGCGCTCGAAGGTTATCACCGCCGATGCGCAGATCGCAGTTCCATTCCAGATCGGCGAGCAACGCCTGCGGTACACCGGAAGTTGGCGCGCGCAGTGGGAGCGCACGCCGCTGGTGCCGCAGGACCGCTTCTCCATCGGCGGCCGCTACACCGTGCGTGGTTTCGACGGCGAACTCACGCTGGCCGGCGAACGCGGCTGGACCGTGCGCAACGATGTAGGCCTGACGCTCGGCGCGGGGCAGGAGCTGTACGTGGGCGCCGACTACGGCCACGCCGGCGGACCGTCCACGCGATGGCTGCAGGGCCAGGAACTCGCCGGCGCGGTCGTCGGGCTGCGCGGCGGTGCGCATCGCCTGTACTGGGATGTGTTCGTCGGCGCGGCAATCGACCGACCGTCGGGATTCCAGACCGATTACACCACCACTGGCTTCAGCCTGAGCTGGTCGTACTGACCGACGGATGCGCAGGCCGCGTCCGTGTCCATTCGTGCAATGTAGGGAAGCAGTCGCATGAACAAGCATCTGTATCGCATCGTCTTCAACCGCGCGCTCGGCGTGCTGCAGGTCGTCGCGGAAATCGTCCGCAGACCCGGCGCTGGCGGGCCCGCACAGACAGGCGCGACAACGGCCACTCTGCGTCCGGTGAGCTTCGCGCTATGGATGGCGCTGGGCTACGTGACGCTGGTGCAGGATGTTTCCGCGCAGGTGGTGGCCGATCCCAGCGCGCCGGGCAACCAGCGTCCGACCGTCATCACCGCCCCCAGCGGCGCGCCGCTGGTCAACATCACGACGCCCAGCGCGGCGGGTGTGTCGCGTAACACGTACCGGCAGTTCGATGTCGGCGCGCAGGGCGTCATCCTCAACAACTCCCGCAGCGGCGCACAGACACAGCTGGGTGGACCCGTGCAGGGCAATCCGTGGCTGGCCGGAGGCACCGCGCGGGTGATCCTCAACGAGGTCAACAGCGCCAATCCCAGCCATCTCAACGGTTACGTCGAAGTAGCCGGTGACCGCGCGCACGTCGTGATCGCCAATCCGGCCGGCATCCAGGTCAACGGCGGTGGGTTCCTCAATGCCAGCCGCGCGACGCTGACCACCGGCACGCCGATCGTCAACGGTGGTGTGCTCGAAGGCTATCGCGTGCAGGGCGGTGCGATCCGCGTGGACGGCGCCGGCCTGGACGCGACGCAGACCGACTACACCGATCTCATCGCGCGTTCGATGGAGGTCAACGCAGGTATCTGGGCCAGGCAGTTGCAGTCGACGCTGGGCGCCAACACGGTCACCGCCGAGCAGACCGCGATCACGCGCGACACGAGTGCAACCACGGCGCCGTCGTTCGCGCTCGACGTGAGCCACCTCGGCGGCATGTACGCCAACAAGATCATGCTGGTGGGTACGGAGAACGGCGTCGGCGTGCGCAACGCCGGCGAAATCGGCGCGCAGGCTGGCGAGCTGGTGGTCAACGTCGATGGCCGCCTGGAGAACATCGGTGCGATCCAGTCGAAGTCGGATGCGCGCATCGACACCACCGGCGGCGTCGCCAATGCCGGCACGCTCAGCGCAGCGCGCGAGTTGACCCTGCGCACCGACGCCGACCTCGACAACAGCGGCGGCACGCTGAACGCACGCCGTGTCGCTGTCGACGCGCAGGCGTTGCGCAATCGCGACGGTTCGATCGAGCAGACCGGCCTGCAGGCGCTGGCGCTGAAGGCCGACACCATCACCAATCGTGCGGGCGGTCGCATCGGCATCGCCGACAGCGACGGCGACGGCGGCAGCAGCGGTGGGGGCAGCGGAAGCGGTTCGGGCGGCAGTGGCAGCACCGGTGGTGGCTCGACCGGCGGAAGCGGAGGCGGCGATGCGGGAAGTGGCGGCGGTCTTCCCGATCTCACGCCGTTGGCCGACGGCACGCTGAACATCGCCGGCACGCTGGACAACGACGGCGGCCGGATCAACGCCGGCGGCAACGTGAGCGTCGACATCGCGTCGGCTCTGCACAACGACGGCGGGCATCTCGGCCTGCGTCAACTCACGGTCGCGCGGGGCGAACTCACCAACGCGGGCGGCGAACTGAGCGTGTCGGGCGCGGTGGACGTGCTCGCCGATCGCATCGTCAACGACGGCGGTCGCTTCGAGGTTGCGGGCGATCTCGATCTGGGCGCGGCTCAGCTCTCCAATCGCGCGGGCCTCATCAGCCACAGCGGCCAGGGCGATGCATCGCTGCGCGTAGACGGCACCTTCGACAACTCGGGTGGCACCCTCGCCAGCAATGGTGTGCGGCTGGATATCGAAGGCGGAGTCGTCGTCAACGAGGACGGCCGCATCGAACATGCCGGAACCGGCGGACTTCGCCTGGGCGCCGACACGCTGCTCGGCGCGGGCGGTGCGATCGTCACCGCAGGTGCGGCCGCGCTGAACGTGGGTGACGCGGATCATCGCGACGCCACGCTTGCCGCCATGCAGATCGCGCTCGACGCCGCCGGCTTCGACAACCGTGGCGGCACGCTGCTCGCCAGCGGTACGAGCGCCAGCGCGTTGCACGTGTCCGGCGTTCTCGACAACGGCGGCGGCACCATCACCGGCAATGGCGATCTGGCGCTGTCGGCGGGAACCTTCGGCAATGTTGCCGGCACCTTGCAGCACGCAGGCAGCGGCAAACTGACCGTGCAGGCACAGACCTTGGACGGCGCGGGCGGTACCATCGCCGGCAACGGCGCGCTGCGGCTGTCGGGCGAGGCGATCGATCTGCGCGACGGCGCCACGCAGGCACAGGCGGTCGCTATTGACGCTGGTACGCTGGTCACCGCCGGGGGCGAACTGATCTCGACCGGCAACACTGCGCTGTCGCTCGACGTTCGCGACTCGCTGGACAACACCGCAGGCCGCATCGCCACCAATGGCGCGCTGCAACTCTCAGCGGGCGCGCTGGGCAATCGGGGTGGCACGCTGAGCGCGGCAGGCATCGCGACGTCGGGCATTGTTGTGAGCGGCACATTCGACAACGCCGATGGCACGCTTGCGATGGCGGGCGATGCCGTGCTCCGCGCCGGCGACCTGCTCAATCGCGGCGGCATCGTGCAATCCCAACAGGCGTTGACCATCGATGCCGCGGGACGCCTCGACAACGGCGCGCAGGGCGTGCTGATGGCGAACGGCGACCTCGCGCTGGCCGCGCAGTTGCTCGACAACACCGGCGGCGCGATCGAGCATGCGGGTTCCGGTGCGCTGTCCATCGACGCCGATACGCTGGAAGGCCTGGGCGGGCGCATCGCCAGCAACGGCACCCTGACCATAACCGGCGAGCGTACGCAGCTGCGCGACGCCACCACGTTCGCCCGCTCGGTGACCATCGATACCGGCGATCTCATCACCGCAGGCGGCACGCTCAGCGCACTGGATGCGGGCGCTATGTCGCTGCGTGCGGATGGCACGCTCGACAACACCGCCGGTGCAATCCTCAGCAACGGTGCGCTGCAACTCGACGCCGCGGAACTGGTCAACACGGACGGCACGCTAAGCGCGTCCGGCGACGATGAAAGCCGGCTGGACGTGTCCGGCCGCCTCGACAACACGCGCGGGCTGATCGCCACCGACGCGGTGCTCGCGATCACCGCCGACGAGCTGGTCAACCGCGATACGCGCGTCGCCGATCCGGATGCGGCGCCCAGGGGTATCCTCGCCGGAACGCTCGGCGTCGAAGCGCGTCACGTCGACAACACCGGCGGACAGATCGCCGCGAACACCACGCTAGCCTTGAGTGCCGAGCGTCTCGACAACGCGAACGGCATGCTGCGCGCCGTGCAATCCATGGCGATGCAGGCCGCGACGCTCGACGGCGCGGGCGGCAGCATCGCCAGCAATGGCGCGCTGCAGCTGTCGGGAGAATCGCTGAACCTGCGCGACGGCAGCACGACGGCCAACCGCATCGACATCGACGCCGGCTCGCTCGTCACCGCAGGCGGCCAGCTCAGCGCTGCCGGCACCGACGCGCTCGAGCTGGACGTGCGCGACACGCTCGACAACCGCGGCGGCGTCATCGCCACCAATGGCGTCATCGATCTGGCCGCCGGCGCTTTGAACAACATCGACGGCACGTTGCGCGCGGCGGGTGCGGGATCAAGCGTCTGGAACGTCACCGGGACGCTCGACAACACGCGCGGCGTGCTGGCGGCAGCCGGCGACGCGGCCGTCCACGCGGTCGATCTGATCAACATCGGCGGTACGCTCCAGGCCGCCGGCGGCGCGCCGTTGAAGGTCACCGCCAATGGGCAGCTGGTCAACGACGGCGGCACCATCGCCGCCAATGGCGCGATCGAACTCCAGGCCGGATCGCTGAGCAACCGCGCCGGCCTGGTGCAGACGCAACAGGATGTCGACGTTGAAATCACCGGTGCGTTCGACAACTCGCAAGGCACCGTCGTCGCCGGTGGCGACCTTGGCGTGCGTGCGGGCAGCCTGCTCAATCGCGACACGCTGGACCCCGCGAACATCGACGCGTCTGCACAGCGCGGTCTGTTCGGCGATCGCGTCGTCCTGCAGGCGCAGCAGATGGACAACACGCGTGGTCAGATCGTGGCGCGCGATGCCCTGTCGATCGGCGGCGGCACGCTGACCAACGCCACCGGACGCATCGACGGCGTGGGCAATGTCGATGTGGTCGTCGATGCACTGGTCAACACCGACGGCGAACTCGTGCAGCGTGGCGAAAGCGGAACGCTGACGCTCGACGTCGCGCAGTCGCTGGCGAATACCGCCGGCGGCCTGATCGGTGCAGAAGGCAGCGCACGGGTGACCGGCGGCTCGATCGACAACAGTGCCGGCACGCTGTTCGCCCGCAAGGGTCTGCAAGTGCAATCCGATGCCGACCTGCGCAACGTGGCCGGCGTCGTTCGCAGCAGCGCGGACCTGTCGATCGGTGCGGGCGGGCGGCTCGACAACACCGGTGGCGTCATCGACGCCACCGGCCGTGCGACGCTGAATGCCGCGCGCGTGGACAACGTGCGCGGACAGATCCTCGCCAGTGCCACCGATGCCGTTGCGCTGACCGTTTCCGCGTCCGCCCTCGACAACCGCGGCGGCACGGTGGGCACGCGCGACGGCGACGCCGCGCTGAACGTCGCCACCATCGACAACGGTGCGGGCGGCACGCTGGTGAGCCGGCGCGACCTGACGGTGAACGCGACGACGCTCGACAACCGCAACGGCACGGTCTTCGCCAACCGTGAGGCGCGCTTCCAGAATGGCGCAGGGACCCTGCTCAATGCGGCCGGACAGTTCGGTGCGGGCGACACCGTCCGGCTGAACCTCGCGTCCATCGGCAACGGAAGTGGCGGGCGCATCCAGGCCGGCACGCTCTGGCTGAGCATGCCGACCCTGGACACCAGTGGCGGCGAGATCGCGGCGAACGCGCTGCACCTCCAAGTCGGTAACCTCACCGGCATGGGTCGCGTCTACGGCTCGCAATGGCTGGACATCGATTTCACCGGCGATTTCACGTACGGCAACAGCCTGCGCCTTGAGAGCGATCGCCTGCTGGACCTGAGCGTCGCAGGCACTTTCACCAATCTGGGCACGCTGCAGACGCCGGGCGAACTGGCGATCAGCGCCGGCAACCTGATCAACCAGGGAACCATCAACGCCAGCAACGCCGCCGGTTCCGCGATCAACCGCATCACTGTTGGCGGCGTCATCGACAACCGCACGGGTGCAAGCCTGGAAGGCGACACGCTGTCGCTGATCGCGGGCGGCGTGGTCAACACCGGCGACATCGTCGGCGACGTGGTCGGCATCCAGGCCAACACACTCGTGAACGGGCGCGATCTGGGCACGCAGCGGGCCGCACGCGATTACGGCGAAGGCTTCATCGGCGCCGCGGTGGACCTGGACCTGCGTATCGGCCAGTCGCTCCGCAACCTCGATGGCGAGATTTTCAGCGCGGGCGATCTGTCGATCACCGGCCGCGGCGGCGACGGCACGCGCGTCGGCCAGGTGGACAACATTTCGGGCCGCATTCAAGCCGAAGGCGACGTCTACATTGCCGCGAACGCGATCCGCAACGAGCGTCGCGTGTTGCAGTTCGTGCAGGGCACGCTGTCCCCTGAGCAGCAGGCGGCGATGACGCTGTCGAACTACGGCACCGATGCGGTCACCTACGGCCAGACCCGCCAGCAACTGCTCGCCGACCATTGCACCGGCGGATGCTTCGTGTTCCAGATCGACTCGTATGTCGAGAGCATGACGCCGACGACCGGGCTGTTCGTGAACACCAACACCGTGACCGCGGCGGCGCAGATCGCATCCGGCGGAAACATGACGCTGGAAGCCGGTTCGATCCTGAACCGGTATTCCTCCATCGCGGCCGGTTGGAACCTCTGGATCAATGGAGCCTCGCAGTCGGGCGCCAGCGGCGAAGGCGCGGGCGGCGTGAGCAACATCAGCCTGTCCGGCGAACAGGTGTACCAGGTGACGGGTTACTACGAGATGCAGTACCAGCGCTGCACCAGCCCGACCGGCCAGTGTTATTACGAGCCGAACTTCGACTACGGCTCGTACAACTACGGCACGATCACCCAGACCGTCACGCCCGCCGAAGGTCGCGCGACGATTACCGCAGGCAACGCGCTGGTCATCGAGACCGGTGGCGACCTCACCAATGCGGTGGTCGGCGCCGGCGCCGGACTGGGCGGATTGAACGCAGGGTCGATCAATGGGCCGGGAAGCGTCGGGCTCGGGGGTTCCAGCGGCCGCACCGCGTCGGGCACGTCCGCCATCGGCGGTGCGAACGGCCGCCAGGTGCAGGCCATGCGCGGAACGCAGCTCGCCCTGCAGGACCAGATCGAAAGCGCGGACAACCCGGCCAACGCCGCGCCGCAGACCGTCGGTTCCGCCGACCGTCCGCTGCCGGGGCTGGTGCCTTCCGACAACGGCATGTTCGACGTCAGCGCCGATCCGGACGCGCGCTTCCTGATGACCACCGCGCCGCGCTTCGCATCGAAGGGAGAGTGGACGAGTTCGGACTACCTGCTCGACGCGCTGCGCACCGATCCGGATGTCATCGGCAAGCGCGTGGGCGATGGCTACTACGAACAGCGCCTGGTGCTCGACCAGATCATGGCGTTGACTGGGCGTCGTTCGTTGAACGGGCTGGATGACGCGTTCACACAGTACCGCTCGCTCATGGACGGCGCGGCGACGCAGGCGGAACGGCTCGGCCTCGCGCTGGGCGTGCCGCTGACCAACACGCAGATCGCCGCGCTCGATCAGGACATCGTCTGGCTGGTCGAACAGATCGTCGACGGCCAGAAGGTGCTGGTGCCGGTGGTCTACCTGTCGAAGGCCACCGCCGAACGGCTGCGCGCGAATGGCGCGCTGATCGCCGGTGGTTCCGTCGATGTCGAAGCGGGCGGCAAGATCGACAACAGCGGCACGTTCTCGGCGGACATGGGCACCTGGCTCAGCGCCGACACGCTGATCAACGACGGCGCGATCCGCGGCGGCGACGTGCTCGACATCGCCACCCGCGGCGACACGATTAACCGCGGCTCCATGAGCGGCCGCACGATCGTCGTCGATGCCGGCGGCGATGTGGTCAACGAGCAGGTCAACGGCGGCCTGGCGTGGCGCGGCGGCACCATCGCCGCGGGCGAAGGCGGCCTGCAGGTTTCGGCCGCGCGCGACGTGGTCAACCAGGGCACGCTGTCGAGCGGGGGCAATGCGATCGTGGCAGCCGGCCGCGACTTTGTGCAAAAGGCAGCCGATGCCGCCGGTGCCGTGCGCGGACCGGTGGCAGCGATCACGAGCACCGGCAGTACATCGATCACGGCAGGAAACGACGTCGTGATCGACCGCAGTTCGGTGAAAGCCGGCGGTCACGCCGTCGTCGATGCGGGCCGCGACGCGAAGTTCATCGCGTCCGAGGTCAGCGCCGGCGGCAGCATCGCCGTCACCGCCGGCCGCGATGTCGTCAGCGAATCGGTCACCGACACGGTGTCCGGCACGTACGACACGTACAGCCGCCAAGGCAAGAAGCGCACGTGGACGACGACCACCTTCAGTAACGAAACCGTCACCGGCAGCACCTTTGACGCCGGCGGCGACATCGCGATGGTGGCCGACCGCGACATCACGCTGGAAGCCGCGACGGTTCGCAGCGAGGAGGGCGGAATCGCGCTGGCCGCGGGGCGCGACCTCACGCTGGAATCGGCGTACGAAACCGACCACACCGTCACCGACAGCATCAGCAAGAAGCGCAACACACTGTCGAAGACCACCACGCGCACGCACAGCGAGGTGACGGATACGACGGCGATCGGCACCACGCTGTCGGGCGAACGCGTAGACCTGTCGGCCGGCAGTGACCTCACCCTGCGCGGCGCCGTCGTGGCGGGCGACAAGGGCGTAAGCCTCGTCGCCGGCGACGACATCGTCATCGAGACTGCCGTCAACACGCACACCGAATCCAGCACGACCGACAAGAAGAAATCCGGCGCATTCGGTAACGGCGGCATCGGTTTCACCATCGGCAGCCAGAAGACTGGCAACACGCTGGAGCTGAAGGAAACCACGCACTCGGGCAGCCTCATCGGCAGCAGCGAAGGGCGCGTGGACATCGTCGCCGGCAAGGACGTGGCGATCCGCGGCTCGGACGTGTTGTCGGGCACCGGCACGCTGATCAGCGGCGAGAACGTGACGATCGAGCACGTCGAGAACACGCTCGATGTCACCCAGGGGCAATACGCGAAGCAGGGCGGGTTGAACGTCAGCCTGAAGGGCGGCGTTGCCGACGTCGCGATGACGGTCTACGACAGCAGCAAGCGCGCGGGCGAAGTGGAGGACGATCGCCTCAAGGGGTTGTATGCGGCGAAGGCGGGGCAGGCGTTGTTCTCGGATGCGGCGGGAAGCAACGGCAGGGACGGCATAGAGCAGATCAAGGGATTAGACGATCTCAACCCGCAAATCGTCACCGGGGCGGATGGCAAGAAGACGGTCGAGGGCACCGGTGGCATGAGCCTGCGCATAGGTATCGGCGCGAGTTCCAGCAAGAGCAGCGTCGAGACCCACGAAACCACGGTGCAGGGCAGCAACATCCGCAGCAACGGCAACGTTGCCATCATCGCGCGCGAAGGCGATCTCACCGTGAGCGGCAGCCGGGTCGAAGGCGAGAACGTCGCGCTTGCGGCCAAGAACGATATCGTCCTGCAAAGCGCGCAGGAATCCACCGAGCAGCGCGAACGCAGCAAGGCCTCGAGCGGAGAAATCGGCATCACGCTGGGCACCGAGGCCGGCATCGGCGTGTACGTCAGCGCGAGCGCAGCACGCGGGAAAGGCGATGGCGCAGGCATCAGCCACGCCGAGACCGTCATCCAGGGCAACCAGAGCGTCAGATTCGTCAGCGGCAACGACACCACGCTGGAAGGCGCGCAGATCATCGGTGACCGCGTCATCGGCCAGGTCGGCGGCGATCTCACGGTGCGCAGCCAGCAGGACATCGACGACTACAAGCGCAAGGACCAGAGCGCCGGAGTCGACGTCGCGGTCGGCATCGGCGGCGGTTCTGTCGCCGTCAACTACGCGCAGAGCAAGATCGACAGCGACTACACCAGCGTGCGCGAACAGTCAGGCATCCAGGCCGGCAGTGGCGGATTCCAGATCGATGTGCAGGGCCACACGCAGCTGGATGGGGGCGCGATCGCCAGCACCGCCGAACCGTCGAAGAATTACTTCAGCACGGGAAGCCTGGGCTACACCGATCTGAAGAACGAGGCGGAGTACAAAGCCACCAGTGTCAGCGTCAGTGCGAGCGGTGGCTCGGACGGCGGCAGCGTCAGTGGCAGCTTTAGCCAGTCGAGCGACAAGGCCAGCAGCGTCACCAAGGCAGGCATCGCCGACGGCACGCTGATCGTCGGTGATGGCAGCGGGACGGACATTGTGCGCGGCGTGAGTGAATTGCAGCAGGATGGCTTGAAAAGCATCTTCGACGAGCAGAAGGTCGCCGAGCAGATGGAGATCGCGCAGGTGGCCGGGCAGGTCGGCATGACGGCGGCTGGTGATCTTGCCAAGCAGATGGGCTGGGAGGAGGGGAGCAAGGAGAAGGTGATCCTCCACGGCGCCGTGGGTGCTGGCATCGCGGCTCTCTCGGGAGGCAATGTTCTGGAAGGCATGGCAGGGGCTGCGGTGAACCAGCTGATCACCGACAACCTGCAGGACTATCTACGGAACGAAGCCAATATCGATCCCGATTCGCCGGAAGGGAAGATGTTGATGCAGTTGGCGAGCATCGCCGTTGGCGCTGCGGTAGGCGGGGGCAGTGGCGCCACCACGGCGTTGGCGGGGGAGGTTTACAACCGCCAGCTGCATCCGGATGAGAAGAAGCTGATCCAGGATGAGCTCGCGGAGAAGTACGCGAAGCTGCACAACCTCACGGTTGAACAAGCACAAGAGGTCCTCGAAGCCCAGTTGCTGCGGATCGTGGATGCAACAGAAGCCGCAAGGGGCGGATGGGATGAAGCTGCCAGCACTTATCTCAAGGGATATTCGGCGAGTCTGGGCAATCCGACGGTAGGCAAGGATCAGTGGGGAAACAATGTGCCGCTCTTCGGCTACTCCGCTGGATACCAGCGGCAGGACAGCACGATCTTCAGCCCCAATCCACAGCTGACCAATCCTCCGAGCTTGGGCTTCGGTGCGATGGGCGATTACATTCTGGGCCTTGCCTCAGGGCCAGGCACAACGCTTGGTAACGCCCTCAATGTACTCGCGCATCCATTAGACACATTCGGCGACGCTTGGAACGGCTTGAAAGGCCTTCTCGGCGACCCGGTAGGCACCGGGCAATCCATTCAGGAGAGCATGCGGCCGATCGCCAACGCAGGTCAGCAGGGCAATCTCCTCCCGCCGGGTGAATGGTACGGAGAGCAAATGTCCACCTCCGCCCTTGGCGTTACGACCACTGTGATCGGCGGAAAGGCGTTCCAGTGGGCAAATGGGAAGTGGGTCGAAGCCGGCGTACCAAATCCATCCCCGCCGATCGTCAGTGCGGTTGCGGACGGCGAGGCGGGTACGTCAGTCCCTTCGACCTATGCTCCCCACAAATCCGCACCAAAGCCAGCACAGAAATTCACGCCGCCGACAAATCCGCCACAGCCACCCCCGGCGGGCGTCCCAGACGGTTGGGCCGTGCGAGTAATGCCTCCGACTTCGCAGTATCCTGACGGCTACTGGATACTGCAGAAGCCGATGCCGCAAGGTGGCTGGCAGCGAATAAATCCATCTACTATGAAGCCAGGTCCGCACAAAGATACGCATGTGCCGCTGCCGCCTGGATGGAAGAAATAAACATGTACAAGTTGCCGGACGATTTCGACGTTATGACCTTAAAAGGGTTGACCCTTGAGTCCGTCGCTTACGCACATTTCCAAGTCAATCTGTACTTTACTGGCGGCATCTGGATACAGATCGAAAGCGGATATCTACTGGAAAAGGGCGGCGTGTCGCTAGAAGAGGTTCATGGCTTTCCGATCATGAAGTCGATGCTCATGGCTTTGGTCGGAATGCCAGTTAGCTCTGCATATGCAGACGAATCTTCGGCGCTATCTCTGGAGCTGGAAGATTGGCGCTTGACGATAAATTCACAGAACGAAGGATTTGAGGCGTACTGCATATTTGATGGGAGGCGGGAAATCTTCATCTAGAGCTGGGCGAACCGAGGTTTTGAGTGAACGGCCTTGGACAAGCGATCTAGCTGGGAGGAAGCGGAAGAGATTCTTCGTATGAGTGGGTACAACGGATTCCTAAGCGGTGACGGCAGCACCGTCACGTTTGCCAAAGGCGACATCACATTAATTTCGGTCGTTCCTGAGAATCAACCGCCGCGGAGTATCGACTGGTGGAAGGAAGGGACGAAGATGGGCGAAATTCAGCTGTTGCGGCCAGGTAGTGCTTATTTTGCCTGCTGTCGACCGTAACTGGTTGCGCCGTGCTCTGGGCCGAAATTCAAGTGTTCAGTTCGGTACGGGCGCTCATATGAAAGCTGGAGGAAAGGACCACATGCACGGAGCGTTTAGCCGTATCCGGAAGATGACAATAGCCATCTTCGCCATAGGTACGAGCAGCCTGCTGACCGGCTGCTTCGTGAAGAGCACCATTAAAAGCGAACTATCGTCCTACGCCGAGCCCACCATCGGCGACCTCGCTCACATCCGCCTGATCGGTTCGCGCAACGTCAAGGTGTATCCCGAAAGCACCTGCGTGAGTTACGAAGTGCCCGGCAGTGGCTATCCGGCCGGGCCGCAGATGGGCGGGCAGCGCAAGCGCGATCTCGGCATGCCGAAGGCGGCTGTGATGCCGAAGCACTACGTCGAGATCGCCGCGAGCGCGGGCCAGCCCATTTCGGCGGCGTTCTCGTTCTATCGCGAATCGTCCATGCCCGGCATCCCGGGCACTGGCGCGCCGGGTAAGCGCAGTTCGGCCAGTTGTTACGCCGCCAGCAGTTTCGTTCCGCAAGTCGGTCGGAACTACGAGATGGTCAGCGTCTGGACACAAGGCGACTGCGCCGTGCAGGTGTATGAACTTGTGCAAGGGGCGAACGGGCTGCAGCGATCTGCCGTGGTCAGCCAGCCTGCCGGCAGCTGCCCTGCCACCAACCTGCCTTCATCCTGAATCGGCAGTTGCGGCGCACGGGCAATCTTGCGCCTACGACACCCCGCCAGCCCGGCTCGGCACCGCCGTGCTGCGTTCCTCGAAGCGCGGCAGGTGGTCGCCGATCTCGAACCAGGGGATGCGCGAGCGTGTCCACACGTGGTCGTCGATGCGTATGCGTTCGGGCTGATCCAGGCTGCCGACGCAGACCTGCACGCGGTCGGCGAGAACCTGCTCGCGCATGCCGAGGGTGCTGCCGCAGGTGGGGCAGAATCCGCGCTCGGCGAAGGGTGAGGAGCGGTACCACGTCGGTGGCGCTGTCAGCCATTCGAACGCATCGGCGGGAAAGTGCACGAACGCCAGCGCCGGTGCGCCGGAATGACGGCGGCACATCGCGCAGTGGCAGATGACGCCGCGCAGCGGAGCTGCGCTGGCTCGGTAACGGACGGCGCCGCAGAGGCAGCCGCCTTCGAAGGTGGTATCGCGTTCCACTAGTACGTCTCCGGTAACGTCACGATCCGCTCGTCTGCGGATAGTGGTGCGTGGCGGTACTGAGCGGTTCCCATGCAAGGCGATGGTCGATCCAGGTTTCCTTCGTCGGTGGGTAGTCTTCGGGCGCGTCCAGCGTCGCGGTTGTGATGTCGAGCGTGCCGGAGTCGGCCACGTTGCGATAGCTCAGTGGCGTGCCGCAGCGGCCGCAGAACGTGCGCACCACGTCGGGCGAGGAACAGAACTGCGCGGGCGTGCCCTGGGTATACGCAAAATGGTCGAGGTGGAAGGTCGACCACGCCACCGAGGGCGCACCGCTGGCGCGCCGGCAGGTACGGCAATGACAGATGCTTCGCGAGACCGGTCGTGCGGTGGCGCGGTAGCGGATGGCGCCGCACAGGCAGCCGCCTTCGATGGAAACGCTCACGTGTGCCTCCGCCGCGATGCGGCTGCGGACCCGCGCGTATACCTACGGCAACGGCCGTGTGCGGTGCGTGTTCGCCGGACGGCGCCTCAAGCGGCGTCGAACAACTGCTGCAGCACGGCCTCGCCATAGCGGTCGAGCTTGCTGGCGCCGATGCCGGGCACGCGTGCCAGCTCGTCCAGGTCGTCGGGCGCGGCCTGCGCGATCGCGCGCAGCGTGCTGTCGTGGAAGATCACGTACGCGGGCACGTTCTGCTCGCGCGCTGTGGCCGTTCGCCACTCGCGCAACGCATCGAAGCGCAGCTGCGAATCCGGATCCAGGTCGATCATCGGCGCGGTGGTACCGCCTCGCGACTTGCGGCCACGTGACGGCTTGGGCGCCTCGTGACGGAACCGCAGCTCGCGTTCGCCTTTCAACACGGGGCCACTGGCCGCGGTCAGGCGCAGTGCGCCGTGATGATCGATGTCGGCTTCCAGCAGCCCGGCGGCGACCAGCTGTCGGAACACGCCGCGCCATTGGCGTTCGTCCAGGTCGCTGCCGATACCCCAGGTGCTGAGGCGTTCATGGCCCCATTGCTGGACCTTGTCGGTATTCACGCCGCGCAGCACGTCGATGATGTGACCGGCGCCGAATCGCTGCCCGGTGCGATACACGCACGAAAGCGCCTTGCGGGCGGCCTCCGTGCCGTCCCAGCTGCGCGGCGGTTCCAGGCAGTTGTCGCAGTTGCCGCATGCGCCACCGTGCGCTTCGCCGAACCAGCCCAGCAGTCCTTGCCGGCGGCACTGGGTGGACTCGCAATAGCCCAGCAGCGCATCGAGCTTGCGCAACTCCAGGCGCTTGCGCTCCTCGCCGGCTTCACCCTGCTGGATCAGCTGGCGCAGGTTGACGACATCGCCCAGTCCGTAGCTCAGCCAGACTTCCGCGGCTTCCCCGTCTCGGCCAGCGCGGCCGGTCTCCTGGTAATAACCCTCGATCGACTTGGGCAGGTCCACGTGCGCGACGAACCGCACGTCGGGTTTGTCGATGCCCATGCCGAAGGCGATGGTCGCCACCATCACCACGCCGTCCTGCTGCAGGAACTTTCGTTGGTTGCCGGCGCGCAGTTGCGCGTCCATGCCCGCGTGGTAGGGCAGGGCGTTCACGCCCGCGGCCTGCAACTGCTCGGCCACGGTTTCCACGCGCTTGCGCGAGAACGCGTAGACGATGCCGCTCTCGCCGCGATGGCCCTCGAGGAAGTCGAGCAACTGCCGCACGCCGCCGCCGTCCTTGTGCACCACGCGGTAGCGCAGGTTGGGGCGGTCGAACGAGCTGACGAACTGGCGCGCGTCCTCCAGCTTGAGCCGCTCGGCGATCTCGCGTCGCGTGGGCGCATCCGCGGTGGCGGTCAGCGCGATGCGCGGGATGTCCGGCCAGCGCTCGTGAAGCACGGTGAGCTGGCGGTACTCGGGACGGAAATCGTGGCCCCACTGCGAAACGCAATGCGCCTCGTCGATGGCGAACAGCGCGATCGGCGCGCGCTCCAGCAAGGACAGGAAGCGCGCGGTGAGCAGGCGCTCGGGCGCGACGTAGAGCAGGTCCAGCTCGCTGGCGAGCAACTGGCGTTCCACGTCGCTGGCCTGTGAGGCGTCGAGCGTGGAATTGAGGTAGGCCGCGCGCACGCCCAACTGACGCAAGCCTTCGACCTGATCCTGCATCAGCGCGATCAGCGGCGAGACCACCAGGCCGCAGCCTTCGCGCAGCAGCGCCGGCAACTGGTAGCACAGCGACTTGCCGCCGCCGGTGGGCATGAGCACCAGCGCATCGCCGCCGCCCGCGACGTGCTCGACGATCTGCGCCTGTTCGCCGCGGAAGCCAGGGTGGCCGAACACGCGGCGCAGCAGATCGAGGGCGGAATCGGACATGCGGGCATTTTAGCCCGCGCGGGCGATGCCGGCCTGACCGCGCGGCACGATCATGCGAGCCATTCGCCGAGCCGAAAGCGCAGAAGCCCGGGAAATCCCGGGCTTCCGTAACGCATCAGGCAGGAGCCTGCCCGGCGATCACTCCAGCAGCGAACGCAGCATCCACGCGTACTTCTCGTGGGTCTGCAGGCGCTGGGTCATCAGGTCCACCGTCGGATCGTCACCCGCCTCGTCGGCCATCTTCAGCACCTTGCGCGCGGTACGGGCCACGGCCTCGTTGCCGACGGTGAGCTGGCGTACCATCTCGCGCCAGTCCGGGGCTTCGGTCAGGCCGGGCTCCTCCGGGATCGAGCTCAGGCGGATGAACTCCGCGTACGAACCGGGCGCGTTGAAGCCCAGGGCGCGGATGCGCTCGGCGGTCTCGTCCAGGGCGTTCCACTGCTCGGTGTACTGGGTCTCGAACATCACGTGCAGGCTGTTGAACATCGGCCCGGTGACGTTCCAGTGGAAGTTGTGCGTCTTCAGGTACAGGGTGAAGCTGTCCGACAGGAAGCGCGACAGGCCCTCGGCGATCTTCCTGCGGTCGCCGGTGCTGATGCCGATGTCGACGTCCTGGCTGCTGGCGGTGGGCGTCAGCGATCCCTGGGTTGCGCCCTTCGGCGCGCCCTTGGCGGCGGCCTTGGACTTGCCGTTCTTCTCTTTGGCCATCTTGGTTCTCCCTTCGCTCATGGCATTGCGGCGACAATAGGACGTGTCGACCGCGGTGTGAAATGGTTTTTAGCTTGCAGCTTGATCGATGAAATCAATGGACCCGGCGCAGTCTAGACAGGCCGATGTCACCAATGCGTTACGCCAGGCCCGGCGCGCCATCGACGGTGCGCTGAGTCGCGACCGTGGCCGGCTGCAGGGCCTGTGGTCGAAGTGGAACGCCAGGCCCGCCGACGAGCGTGCCCGCGAAGCCTTCGCGCAGGCGCTGGGGACCTCCGTCGGCCAGCGCGAGGCGCGCGCCGCATCGCTGCCGCAGGCGCCCGTCGATCCCAACCTGCCCATTGCGGCAAAAGCCGACGAGATCGTCGAGTTGATTCGTGCGCATCCGGTGGTCGTCATCGCGGGCGAGACCGGTTCGGGCAAGACGACCCAGCTGCCCAAGCTGTGCCTGGCCGCTGGACGCGGTGCCTCCGGCATGATCGGTTGCACCCAGCCGCGCCGCATCGCCGCGCGCGCCGTGGCGCGGCGCGTCGCCGAGGAACTGCAAACCCCGTTGGGCGGCGCGGTGGGCTACCAGGTCCGCTTCACCGAGAACGTCGGCGAGCAGACCGCGGTGAAGTTCATGACCGACGGCATCCTGCTGGCGGAGATCCAGTCCGACCGCTGGCTGTCGCGCTACGACACCATCCTGATAGACGAGGCGCACGAGCGCAGCCTCAACATCGATTTCCTGCTCGGCTATCTCAAGCAACTGCTGCAGCGACGCCGCGACCTGAAGGTCATCGTCACCTCCGCCACCATCGACACCGAGCGTTTCGCCGCGCACTTCGGCGGCGCGCCGGTGGTGAACGTGGAGGGCCGCGGTTATCCCGTCACGGTCCGCTACCGTCCACTTGAAGGCGAAAGCGAGGACGACGGCGACCGCACCATCAACGACGGCATCGTGTCGGCCTGCGACGAGATCACCCGCGAGGATCCGCGCGGCGACGTGCTGGTGTTCCTGCCCGGCGAACGCGAGATCCGCGACGCCCACCTGGCGCTGGAGCGCCGCAAGTATCGCGAGACCGAAGTGCTGCCGTTGTACGCGCGCCTGTCGGTGCGCGACCAGGACCGTGTGTTCAACCCGGGACCAAAGCGCCGCATCGTGCTGGCCACCAACGTCGCCGAGACCTCGCTGACGGTGCCCCGCATCCGCTACGTAGTGGACCCAGGCCTTGCGCGCGTGAAGCGTTACAGCCCACGTGGAAAGCTCGACCGTCTGCACATCGAGCCGGTCAGCCAGGCCAGCGCCGACCAGCGCAAAGGCCGGTGCGGCCGCATCAGCGAGGGCACCTGCTACCGCCTGTATTCCGAGGCGGATTTCGAATCGCGTCCGCGCTACACCGATCCGGAAATCCGCCGTGCCGCACTGGCGGGCGTGATCCTGCGCATGCTGTCGCTGGGCCTGGGCAGGATCGAGGAATTCCCTTTCCTGGAGCCGCCGGACCCGCGTGCCATCGCCGACGGCTGGCAGCAGCTCGCCGAGCTGGGCGCCGTCGACGACGAACGCCGCATGACGCCGACCGGCAGGCAGATGTCGCGCCTGCCGGTGGACGTGAAACTGGCGCGCATGCTGGTGGCGGCCAACCAGCATGGCGTGTTGCGCGAGATGCTGGTGATCGCCTCGTTCCTGGGCATCCAGGATCCACGCGAACGCCCTGCCGACCAGCGCGCCGCAGCCGACAATGCGCACGCGCAGTTCGCCGACGCCAAGTCGGAGTTCGTCGGCATCCTCAAGTTGTGGGAAGCCTACAACGCCGCGCACGAGGAACTCACGCAGTCGAAGCTGCGCGGCTGGTGCGAGAAGCACTTCCTCGGCTTCCTGCGCATGCGCGAATGGCGCGAGCTGCATCGCCAGCTGAAGCTGATGGCCGAGGAGATGGGGTGGGCGAGCGGCCGCGTTGGCGAACCACTGGTTCGCACGGCCGCGAGCGCCCGGCCAGGGATGGCCGGGCAGGGCGACCCACAAGCCGATGCGTCGCGCCAAGGACGGCAGCCTCTGCCGCAAGAGACGTCGGAAGGCGCGTCGGCGCAGCACTACGCCACCCTGCACAAGGCCCTCATCGCCGGCCTGCCGACCCAGATCGGAACGCGCAGCGACAAGGGTTACGACGGCCCACGCGGGCGCAAGTTCCAGCTGTTTCCCGGTTCACCGCTGGCCAGGAAGCCGCCGCCGTGGGTGCTGTCCGCCACGCTGCTCGATACCGAGCGCGTGTGGGCGCTGACCAACGCATCCATCGAACCCGACTGGGCGATCGCCGAGCTGTCGCATCTGCTTTCGCGCCGCCAGCATGACCCGCGCTGGTCGCGTTCGCAGGGACGCGTGATCGGCAGCGAGCAGATCAGCCTGTTCGGCCTGGTGCTGGCGCCCAAGCGTCCGGTGCACTACGGCGCGCTGTTCCCCGAAGAAAGTCGCGCGATCTTCGCGCGCGACGCACTGGTGGCCGGCGAGATCAACACGCGCAGCGCGTTCCTGCCGCGCAATCTGGCCACGCTGGCCAAGGCGCGTGAGGAAGAAGCCAAGCAACGCCGCGCCGGCCTCGTGGTCGACGAGGAATGGATGGCGCAGTGGTACCTCGATCGGCTGCCGCCGCACGTGCACAACACGCAGGCGCTGGACGCCTGGTTCAACAGGCTGTCGCCGGCGGACAAGGCCGGGCTGGAATGGTCGCTGTCGGATCTGATGATCGGCGACGAGAGCGATGCGGTGAAGTTCCCGCCGTATCTCGCCCTGGGCAACGTACGCCTTGCCGTGAAATACCGCTTCGAGCCGGGCGCACCGGACGACGGCATGACGCTGGCGGTGCCGCTGCACCTGCTCAACGCGCTGGATCCCGTACGCCTCACGTGGCTGGCGCCGGGTTTCATCGCCGACAAGGCGGCTGCGCTCATCAAGACGCTGCCGAAGGCGATGCGTCGCAACTTCGTGCCCGCGCCCGACTTCGCGCGTGCCTTCCACGAAGCCCATTCGCAACCGACGGCCGACGCGTTCACCGGCGAGCTCGCGCGCTTCCTGCAGAAACTCGGCGGTGTGCCGCTTGCGCCTACGGACTTCGACGAGACCGCGCTGGAACCGCACCTGCGCATGAACCTGCGCTTGTTCGATCGTGACGGAAAGACGGTGCTGGCCGAATCGCGCGACCTGGACGAACTGCGCGAGCGCTTCGGCGAACGCGCCGCGGCTGCGTTCGCCGCCAAGGCCGCCGACGGCCTGGCGCAGCGCGGACTGACCACGTTCCCCGACGTGCGGATTCCCGAATCCGTGCCTGGCGCGGGTGGCGTGCCCGCATATCCCGCGTTGCACGACGACGGCGACAGCGTGTCGCTGCGCGTGCATGCCGATCGCGAGGAAGCGCGCCGTGAGCATCCGCGCGGCGTGCGCCGCCTGCTCGCCATCGCGCTGGCCGACAAGCAGCGGCAGGCGCGCAAGCAACTGCCGGTCACGCCGAAAATGGGCCTGCTCTATGCCTCGATCGAAGCCGCCGCGCCGCGTACGGATGGACTGAAGGAAGGCGACCGCCTGCGTGCCGATCTGGTGGACGGCGCATTTGCGTCTCTGGCCGCGGAAGACCTGGACGACGTGCGCGACGCGGACACCTTCGCCACGCGCCGGGACGCGATCGGCCGGCAGCTGTTCGGCGAAGCGATGGAACGGCTGAAGCAGGCAGAGACCATCCTCGCCGCGGTCGCCGAGGCGCGGGTCAAGCTGGAATCGCCGTTGATGGGCTGGGCCATCGGCAATCTCGACGACATGCGCGCACACCTGGCCTCGCTGACGCCGCCGGGCTTCCTGCGCAATGTGCCGGCGCAGGCGCTGCGCGAGTATCCGCGTTACCTCAAGGCGCTGGCGTTGCGCGGTGAACGCGCGCTGCGCGACCCGGTCCGCGACCAGGCACGAATGCTGGAACTCAAGCCGTTCGTCGATGCCCTCGCGAAGGCGGTGCGGGACGATGAGGCCGACATGCCCGAATGGCAGGCGCTGCGCTGGGAACTGGAGGAACTGCGCGTGTCGCTATTCGCGCAGGAACTGGGCACGCGTGGCGGCGTGTCGCCCAAGAAGCTGGCGCAGCGGCTCGCGCAGCTGCGCCAGTGAATCCGCCGCGCGTCAGTCGACGCGCTGCACCTTGAGCTTGGGCGTCTGCCCTTCCATCTGCAGGTACCACGCGCCGAGCATGCCGGGCGCGATGGTCACCTTCGGGTCGACCGCGGCCTTGCGCAGGACCAGGCTGCCGTCTGTCACCCGCCAGCGTTGGCCGTTGTCGAGCAGCACCACGTCGCCGCGCGACCAGCCGCGCACCGTGCCCCTGACGGCGCCGCTCACCGCTTCCGGCGCTGCACGGCGATGGCGCAGCCCGGCCTCGTCGCGCTGGCTCTGCACGACGGCGGCGGTCACCGCCTGCTTGCGCTCCTCGCGCAGCAGGCGGTTGAGCAACTGCAACTGGTCCGGCGTCAGCGTGTCCAGGCCGGTGGCGCGCATTTCCTCGGCGCTGAGACGCTGTTCGACGGGCACGTAGGGCGGCTCGGCGTGAGCCGTCGGCACCGCCATCGTGCATGCGATGAAAGCCAGGACGAGGGCTCGCATCACTTCACCCGCTGCACCCGGGCGCGGGTGTTGTAACCCTCGACCGACAGATACCAGGTATTCCCGACGAGGCCTGGCGTGATCTTCACCTGCGGCTTGTCCAGGCGTACGCCGGTGAGGCTGGCGTCGTCGGTCTGGCGCCACACCTGGCCGTTGTCGAGCGTGAACTCGCGGCCCTTGGCCAGGCCGTTGAATCCACCGGACAGTGTCGCCGTCACCGGCTCGCGGACTTCCCGGGTGAACAGGCCGCGACGGTCTTCGGTGGTGGATTCCTGCTTGGCGACCTCGGCGGCCTTCGCCGTCTCCACTTCCAGCGTGCCCTGCAGCCAGGCGTTGAGGTTGGCCAGTTCCTGCGGCGTCAGCTTGTCCAGACCGGCGGACTTGAACTGCTCGTGGCTCATCTGCTGCTCGATCTTCTGCTGGGCCGACGCGGCTCCCAGCGGCAGCAGCAGGGCCAGTGCGAGCAGGCCGGCGCGGACGTGCGAAAGGCGGGGTGAGGGCATGCGCTGTTCCTCCAGACGGTTGCGGGCTAGTGTAGACCGTCCCTGCGTCACCCACTGTTCCATCGAGATGGCAACACCGTCCCCCCAGCCGAACCACGCGCTGACGCATCCCGTCGCCGCGGGCATTCCTGCGCCGCTGCGCACGGCGATGCAACAGGCGGCCGAGGGCGCGGACACGGCCGCCGAATCGCCCGCCGTGGTGCAGAGCATGCTCGAAGCCCTGGCGCTGCTGGGTGCGGATGGCGACACGGTCGCTGCGGCAATGCTGCATTCGCATCCGGCGTGGGAAGCGTCCCTGCGCGCCACGGTGGAGCGCGACTTCCCGAGCATCGCGCCGCTGCTGGAAGGCCAGCGCGCCGCCGAACAGGTGTGGGCGCTGCACGCGCAGCGCCATGGCCAGGCCGGCAACGAAGGCCTGCGGCGGCTGTTGCTGGCCATCGTGCGCGACCTGCGGGTGGTGCCGATCCTGCTGGCGCGCCAGCTCGCGCGCATGCGTCATGCCGAGCGCCTGCCCGAGGACGAACGTCGCGAACTCGCCCTGCTCACGCGCGACATCCACGCGCCGCTGGCGAACCGGCTGGGCATCTGGCAACTGAAGTGGGAGCTGGAAGACCTCGCGTTCCGTTACCTGGAACCGCAGACCTACCAGCAGATCGCGAGGCTGCTCGATGAAAAGCGCGTCGACCGCGAGCGGTACATTGAGCAGGTCAAGGGCACGCTGCGCGAGGCCATGGATGCGCAGGGACTGAAAGCCGACGTTGCCGGTCGGCCCAAGCACATCTACAGCATCTGGAAGAAGATGCAGCGCAAGCACGTGCCGATCGGCGAGCTTTACGACCTGCGCGCGGTGCGCGTGCTGGTCGACACGCTGGCCGACTGCTACGCCGCGCTCGGCGTGGTCCACGCCACCTGGACGCCGATCCCAAGCGAGTTCGACGACTACATCGCTCGGCCCAAGCGCAACGACTACCGCTCGCTGCACACCGCCGTGATCGGGCCGGAAGGCAAGACGCTGGAAGTGCAGATCCGCACGCACGAGATGCATCGCCAGGCCGAACTGGGCGTGGCCGCGCACTGGAAATACAAGGAAGTCGGCAGCCACAGCGCGGATGCCGCGTTCGACCGCAAGATCGCGTGGATGCGCCGCCTGCTCGAAGCAGGTGCCGAAGCGGGCCGCGAGGAGGCCTCTTTGTCGGGCGAGTTCGATACCGAACTGCTCGAAGACCGCATCTACGTGCTTACGCCAAAGGGCGAGGTGATCGACCTGCCGGCGGGCGCGACGCCGCTGGATTTCGCCTACCACGTGCATACCGAAGTCGGTCACCGCTGCCGTGGCGCCAAGGTGGACGGACGCATCGTGCCGCTGGACCACAAGCTGCGCAGCGGCGATCGCGTCGAGATCATGACGGCGAAAACCGGCGAGCCCCGCCGCGACTGGCTGGTCGCATCCAACGGGTTCCTTGCCAGCAGCCGCTCGCGCGACAAGGTGCGCGCCTGGTTCCACAAGCTCGACCGCGTGCGCAACGAGACGGCGGGCAAGGAACTGCTGGACAAGGAGCTGCGCCGGCTGGGCCTGATGGGCGCGGACCTGACGCCCGCGCGCGAGAAGTTCAACCTCGCCACCGACGGCGAGGTGTACGTGCAGGTCGCTTTGGGCGACATCGGCCCGCACCAGGTCGGCCGCGCGCTGCTCGAACACGAACGCGCACGCGAAGCGGCGCACGCGGCAGCGCCCGCAACCACTACGGTGACCACACCGCCTTCACCGCGGCATGTGCCTCGCAGGAGCACCGACTTCACGGTGGAGGGCGTCGGCAACCTGCTGGTGCAGCTGGCGCGCTGCTGCCAGCCGCTGCCCGGCGAGCCGATCGTGGGCTACCTCACGCGTGGACGCGGCGTGAGCGTGCACCGGCCGGGCTGTGCCTCGTTCGAACGCCTCGCGGCGGCCCAGCCGCAGCGCGTGCTGCCGGTGGAATGGGGCCGGGCTGGCAGCGGCTACGAAGTCGACATCGAAGTGCTGGCGCTGGACCGCAAGTGGCTGCTGAAGGAGGTGACCAACCTCATCGCGCAGGGCAATGCCCACGTGGTCAGCATCCGCAGCGACAGCGAGCGCAACGGTGCGCGTGTGCGCCTGCGACTGCGACTGCGCGTGGGCGATTACGGGCAGTTGTCCACGCTGCTGGGCAAGCTGGCCTCGCTTCCTGGCGTGGAGTACGCGCAGCGTCGCTGAACGCAGCCCGTCCCTTCGCACGGAGCGGCGACGGAGCAGGCGCTATCCTTCGCCGGGTGACATCGGTACCTCCCGGACAACACGACCCTCACCGCCCGCGCGGACCTTCGGACGATGCCGCACCCTCGATGGACGGTCGCGTCGAACCGCGCATGGGCGCATGGAACCCGGACGACTTCGCGCGTGGGCGCAGTCGCGGGGGTACGCGCCCGCGTGATGAACCGCGCGAGCCGCGTCGTGGCCTTTGGTGGTTCGTGCTCGGCGCCGCTGTGCTCGCTATCGCCGCCGGGCTCCTGTTCATGCGTCAACCGTTGTCCGACTGGTTGTGGCCGGAGACTCGCGCGCAGCAGTTGCAGGCCGACGCGGCCCGGGCGCTCGCGCAGGGGCGGCTGACTTCGCCTGACGGGCGTGGCGCGCGCGAACTGTACGCCGCGGCACTGGCGCTGGATCCGGATCGCAGCGAGGCGCGGCAGGGCCTGGCACGCGTCGGGGCAGCTGCGCTCACGCAGGCGGAGGCCGCCATCCAGGCGCGCCGCTACCCCATCGCGCACCGCAACCTCGCCTTGGCACGGGAACTGAACATGCCTCGCGCACGCGTGGACGTCGTGGCCAAGCGTTTGCGCGAGCGCGAGGCGATCGATGCAGGCATCCCGAAGCTGTTGGCCCGTGCAGCCACCGCGCGCAAGGACGGACAGCTCGAAGGCAGCGACGATTCGGCATTGGCGCTTTACCAGCGCGTGCTCACGCTGCAGCCCAGCAACCTGGACGCGCTGGAAGGCCGCGAGGACACCCTGGCCGATCTGCTGCAACAGGCGCGCGCGTCGCTGGCACGCGGCGAAGTTGCCGAGGCCTCGGCGCGGATTCATCGCGTGCAGGCCGCCGACGCCGGTCACGTGGATCTGCCCGCTGCGCTGGCCGAGCTCACGCAGATCGCGGAGCGTCGCCGTGGCGCAGGCGATGCCGAGCTGCGTCGCGGGCGCTTGGCGGAGGCGCTGCAGGAATACCTCGCTGCGCTCCAGGCCATGCCCGGAGATGCGGCTGCGGAGCGCGGCCTGATCGAGGTTGCCAACGCGTATGCCGCGCGCAGCCAGCGTTACGCCGCCGATTTCCGTTTCGACGACGCAGAGGCCGCACTGCGCGACGCGCGCGCGATCGCATTGCAGGCACCCGGTATTGCCGAGGCCGAGCGAAGGCTGCAGCAGGCCAGGCAGAGCGAATTGCGCTACGGGTCGCGTGCGCCATCCGGCGACCGCCAGCGCCGCCTGCGCGAACTGCTCGCCGATGCGAGCGCCGCCGAAGCGCGTGGCGACCTGATGACGCCACCCGGCGACAGCGCCTTCGACAAGGTGCGCGCCGCGCGCGCGCTGGCTCCCAACGACCCTGGTGTGCGCGCCGCCATGAGCCGCCTGCTGCCCACGGCACAGGCCTGCTTCGAACGCGAACTGCGCGGCAACCGCCTCATCCGCGCCCGCGAATGCCTGGATGCCCGCGTGGCGCTGGAAGGCGAAAACGCGGGCCTGCGCGAAGCCCGCCGCCGTCTCGCGCAGCGCTGGATCGCCGTGGGCGACGAGCGCCTGGGCGCCGGCGAGCTCAACGCCGCCCAGGCGGCGCTGACCGCCGCCCGCGAACTCGACCCCAACGCGACCGGTCTGGGCGAGTTCGCCGACCGGTTGCGCGCGGCGGCGGCGGCGAACTGAATCCGTCAGTTCATCGTGATCGAGCGGGCCAGTGCGGTCGCCGCCTCGGACCACGTCGGCCATTGCCTGGCCATCGGGGTGCCACGACCGGCCAACAGTCGATCGCGGATCATCACGTCCCACTGTGACGCATCGTCGGGCAGATACGTCGCATGCTCGCCCATCACTTCACGGAAGACCGGGATATCGCGCGCGAGCACGGGTAGACCGTGCTGGGCCGCTTCGATCAGCGGTAGCCCATACCCTTCGCCCTGCGAGGCCGCGAGCAGCGCCGTGGCTTGCGCATAGAGCGCGCCCAGTTCCCGGTCATGGACGTCGTCGTGCCAATGCAGGCTGTCGCCGTTCCGCGGATGCCGTTTGATCCGTGCAATCAGGTCGTCGATGAGCCACCCACGCTGGCCGACGATGATCAGGTTGAAATCAAAGCCGCTACTCCAGAGGCGCTCGGCCGTATCGAGCGCATCCCGATGCCCCTTGCGCGGTTCCAGCGTCCCCACCATCAGGAGGGAAGGTCGCCGTTGCACGGCCGCATGCAGTGATGCACGCAAGGCGGAAACCTCACTCTGGAGCGTCAGCGGATCGACGCCGAGGAAGAACGATCCGATGCGGGGCGGTTTGCGGAACTGGAAGAGCGGGGCGTTCTCGGCGAGCCAGTTGCGGTAATCGGCGGCCGTGGCCCGGGACACACAAACGACGCTGTCGGCCAGGAAGCTGATGTCATTGAGCCAGCGGGCCAACAGCTCGCGCGAGTAGGCGTGAAACCACTGGGGGGAACGCACCGGAAGCAGGTCGTGGACCAGGAAAGAGGTCGACACGCCGCCGCGCCGCCAGTCCGCTACGCGGCAGGAAGCGGCCGAGAGCGATTCCGGCGACCAGTCCAGTCCCACGAACCTGTCTCCACGTCGCGGTAACACGATGCCTTCCTCGAGCTGCAGGTCTTCCAGTTCCAGCAAAGAAGTCGCGTAGCTGCGTGCATGGCGATAATCACCGTCCTCGTATCTCACCGGCTCGATTCGCACGCCGGCCGGAGGCGCCTCTAGCCAGTTGCGCAGGATGTTGCGGACCACCCGATGCACGCCAGTGCCGATGTCACGTCCGGCAATGCTGGTGACATCGACGAACCAGCGCCTAGTCCGTGAGACACGAATCGCGCTGGCTCCATAGGCGATCTGGGCCAGATCGTCAGCGTTCGAATCGCCGGGCAGGGCAGCGATGTCACGCGCGAGGACTTCTTCTGTTGATGAGTGCGATCGCTCGAACCACGCCTCGATGCCGGTGATCTCGCTGATGTCGCAGACCGGAACGGCGGGCGCTCCCGACGCTGCCATGACGGCTTGCACGCGGTCGGCCAGATAACGCGTCCTCGTCAGGACGCCCACGGAAGATTCGAGCACAGGCACGAGCGCGGCGAGGGGATCGTGGTTGCCGTTGCGGTCGGCATCACGAAGTGCGTGATATCCAGAACCAAGATAGGTGCCGATACGAGTGTCCCGGAGCGAAGCCGACGGGACGGACTCATCGAGCAGGATCACCCCGGGTTCGAGCGTCGCCCGCTCCATTGCCTCGGCCGAGCTTTGGGCATCGAGCACATGAATCAGCCGGGGAGCGGCCTCCGGCACCGGCAGTGATCCTTCGTTTACATCTGACCCCTGCGACACGATGGCGGACAGTCCAGCGCGCTCGGCCCACGCCGGGAGTACGAACGGTGACGGAACCGTGCCGGCAACTGCAGGGTCGGCCGATCGGACCGCCCGGATGCGGGACGCGCTGTGGCGCTCGAATGCCTGCAACGCACGCGCGGCAACGGCCTCCGCGGTGAAGCGTCTGACCCGCTCCACTCCGTATTGGCGAAGTTGATTCGCATGCTCCGCATCGGTCAGCACGCGCTGCATCTTGCTCGCGAGTTCAACCGGATCGTTCGGGTCGAACATCGCCGCACTCAGTCCGAGGACTTCCGGCAAGCTCGTCGCGCTACTCGCCAGGGTAGGTGCGCCGCACGCCATGGCTTCGGCCGGCGTCAGGCCGAATCCTTCCGCACGCGAAGGAAACACGAACAATGCGCAGGTGCTGTACAGCGCTATCAGTTCTTCGTCGTCAATCGATCCGGTGATGGACACTTCGTGGTTGCCAAGCCCCATCCTGATCAGGTGTTTCTCCAATTCGCGGCGATGATCGGGATGAATATGCCCAGCGAGCACGAGGGGGCAACCGGACCTGACGCTCAACGGCAGCGCTGCGTACGCGGAAACCAGCAAGGGTACGTTCTTGCGCGGATCAAAGCCGCCGGCGTACAGGGCGAAGCGCGACGGAATGCCAAGACGCTCACGGGTACGCTCGAGCGCCGGAGTGCCCGCTCGCATCGGCGCGAACTTCGCATCGATGATGCAGCCTGTCGTTGCGATCCGGTCTGGATCCAGCCCAGCTCTCGCGATTGCGTCCTCGCGGCTGTAATCGGAAATCGAGGTCAGCAAGTCAACGCGCTTCAAGAACTCCAGGCGCTCTGCGTACCAGCGGCGCATATGAGGATCCGGCAGCGAAGTGGCCGGATCTTGAAGCGGGAGCACGTCATACAGGATCGCAGCTGTCGAGGCCCGTGCGAGTGGTCGGTCAGGTACCACCGCATCCTCGTTGAAGCCCTCGAACACGCTCGTATGCCATACCCAATCGGCCTCCAGCGCATCCAGTTGATGACGCATGAGTCGTGCTGCAGCAGCCCGACGCCAGCCGTTGGCGGGGGAAAACGTCGCGGTTTCGAGTGGCAGCCGCAGGCAGTGGATGCGGTCGAGTGGCACTAACTCGACAAGTTCAGCCAGCAGTTCGTCGATCCCGTCGATGAGGGGCGAACTCAGTGCCAGATGGATTTCGTGCGTGTCACCCGCGTGTTGGACAAACGCGCGGACCAGATCGCGCGTGTGCCGTCCAATGCCACGCCGGCGGCTCTGCGTCTGGGCCCCCTGCATGTCGATCACGATCTTCATCGGGAGCGTGCCTGCGCTGCATGCCTCTTCAGGCGTCGGAACAGAAGCAGGGACTCCTCCGGAAGATGCGCGGCGTCGATCTGCACGGCCGATCGGGTGTGCTGGGCATCGTGTACAGCGCGCCGCAGGCGAGCATCAAATGCGGGAATGCGCGCCACAAGGCGAACCAGGAGGCGCTTGAGCGTGGGACTGCGGCCAATCCAGCCATTGATGTGGGAAATGTTCACGCGGGGAAAATCCGGTTGACCTGCTGGCGCGCCACGTCGACCGAGAAGTACTTCTGGATGTTGCGGAGGCCTGCGTCGGAGAGTTCCCGCCAAAGAACCGGGTCGGAGTAAGCGCGCAGGACAGCGGCGGCGAAGTCCGATGGAGATTCCGCGATCAATGCGTCGCGCCCATCCAGTAGATGCATGCCTTCAGCAGCGATCGGCGTGAGGACTACGGGCAGTCCGTAACTCATCGCAAGGTTCACCTTCCCCTTGACGCCGGCTCCAAAGCGCAGTGGTGCCACCGACAAACGGGACGCCTCCATCAACGCTGACAGGTCTTCCACTCGCCCATGCAGTTCCACTCCTTCGCCACGCAGCGTTTCCGAGGCTTGAGGGGTGATATCGCCGACGACGTGCAGCCGTATCTTTGGTGCCTGCAACCGTACGATGGGAAGCACCTCCCGGATGAACCATTGCATTGCGTCAAGATTCGGTGGATGCGAGAAGCCACCGACAAACAGCAGGTCGCGTCGCTCCTCGAAGGAAGCACTGCGCCCGTGTACCTGATGGATATTGCTCAGCAACTCGACACGGGTGCCCGGGAGCAACTCCGCGAGCATCCGCCTTTCTTCTTCGCTCACGACCAGACATAGATCACTGTCCCTGATCAGTCCCAGTTCCTGCTGCAGGGTCGCATCGGCCTGGCGCTGCAGGATCTTGCTCCCGGCTACGGCCGCACCACGTCGCTCGCGCAGGAAATGAAGGTCAACGGTGTCGAAGACCAACTGTGCCTGCGGTGCGAACTTGCGGATCAGCGATCGATACTGGGCCGCGATGGGCGCCCGTGACAAAACGACCGAGTCGATTCGCGCGCCTTCGCGGCGCAGCCACGGGAGGATGTTGCCTGATCGGTACGACACTCCGATCTGCGCGAGACGCTCGATGTCGTGCACTGAAGCTGCTCCATCGTCAGCGACGAAGTCGATTTGCCAGCCAGCCTCGCGCAGGAGCTGCAGAAATGCATGCATTCGCAACGAACCAGAGTCGCGCGAAGGATCCGGCGCACTGGCATCGATGATCAACATGTGGCGTTTCCCGCCTGGATCGGACAGGGCCTCCTGGACAGCGCTGCCGCTCCGAATGCCGCGCCGACGCATGAATTCCAGGACACGCGTCCATGTTGAACGCCAACCCCGCATTTGCACACTGGCCAGCATGCGTCGGTATTGATGCATCCAGCGCCTGATTTGCCAGCGAAGTTCTTCGACCACAGATATGACCTTGTCAGTAGCGAGAGCAGCTTCGTCCGCACTCGTACCTGAAGGAAATCCATCCAGCGGCACGGGGTGGGAGGGCCGCCGGCCGGCGCCTACGGCCCGCTGCGTTAGACTCGCGGCACGAGGGCGCAGCCCTGTCATTGTCCCATGCCGTGGCCCGAATCGATTACGACGAAGACGAAAGCATCGACGACAGCGAAACCCCGCAGTGGCGCCGGCGCCTGGTCACCTGGGCGCTGGCCGCGATCGGGCTCGGGCTGGGCTTCCTGATTCCCTACACGCTGTACCTGAATCACGAGGTCGGTGAGCGGTTCGGCCAGTTGCGCTGGCAGATTCCCACCCGCGTCTATGCGCGGCCGCTGGAGCTGGCGCCCGGGCTGACGCTGGATGCGACCACTCTGAAGACCGAGTTGGACGCGGCGGCCTACCACGCCGGTGATGGCATTCGCCCGGGAACCTATGTGCGCAACGGCGGCCGCTGGCTGATCTCCAGCCGCGGCTTCAACGACGTCGATGGCGCGGTGCCGGCGCGCCGCATCGAAGTGTCGCTGTCTGGCAGCAGGGTCGCCGCGGTGCGTGACGGCGCCACGAAGAAGGCCCTGAAGATTGCCCGGCTGGACCCGGCGCGCATCGCCACACTGTACGGCCAGAAGCAGGAAGAACGCCGGCTGGTGCGGCTGGCCGAGGTGCCGGAGCTGCTGGTCACCGGCCTTCAGGCCGTCGAGGACCGCGACTTCAACAGCCACTACGGCATCGACCTGAGCGGCATGATCCGTGCGGCCTTCAAGACCGCCACCGGGCGCACCCAGGGCGCCAGCACGCTGACCCAGCAGCTCGCCCGCAGCGGCCTGCTCGGCATTGGCCGCGAGCGCACCCTCAGCCGCAAGGGCAAGGAGATCCTGTACGCGCTGCTGATCGAGGCCCGCTACGACAAGGGGACCATCCTCGAGGCCTACCTCAACCAGGTGTACCTGGGCCAGCGCGGTTCGCAGGCGATCCACGGCGTCGCCGCGGGCGCCGAGTTCTGGTTTGGCCGCGATCTGGCCGACCTGAGCACGGAACAGGTCGCGCTGCTCATCGGCATCGTGCGCGGTCCTTCCTACTACGACCCGCGCCGCAATCCGGAGCGCGCGCTGGAGCGGCGCAACTTCGTCCTCGGCGAGATGCACGAGACGAAGCTGATCGACGACGCGGAATACCAGCGTGCGCTGAAGGCACCCCTCGGCGTCACGAAGGACCCCGGCAGTACCGCCGCCAACCGCTTCCCCGCGTACGTCGACCTGATCCGCCGCCAGCTGGCGCGCGACTATCCGGCCGACGCGCTGGCCGGGGCAGGTCTGAGCGTGATGAGCGGCATGTCGCCCGCGGCCCAGGCACTGGCGGAAGGCGCGGTCTCGCGCACGCTCAAGAGCCTGGACAGCAAGCGCCGCCCGCCGCTGCAGACCGGACTGGTCGTCACCGACGTGCACAACGGCGAGGTCGTGGCTGTGGTCGGCAGCCGCAGCGTGGCCGAGCACGGCTTCAACCGCGCGGTGGAGGCGCAGCGCCCCGTCGGCTCGCTGCTCAAGCCGTTCGTCTACCTGCTGGCGCTGGCCCAGCCGGGCAAGTACTCGCTGGCCTCCTGGGTGGACGACTCGCCGGTGACAGTGAAGCTGGGCAATCGCAAGAAGGACTGGAACCCAGGCAATTCCGATGGCCGCAGCCACGGCACGGTGCGCCTGATCGACGCGCTGGCCATGTCGTACAACCAGGCCACGGTACGCGTGGGCATGCAGGTCGATCCGGAGCGCATCGCCGGCCTGATCAAGACGCTGGCAGGCATCGAGGCCGAGCCCAATCCCGCACTGATCCTGGGTGCGGTGGACCAGAGCCCGTACGCGATGGCGCAGCTGTACCAGTTCCTGGCATCCGGCGGCGAGATCCAGCCGCTGCACGCGGTGCGCGGCGTGCTCGACGCCAACGGCAAGGCGCTGAACCGTTACGACAAGGAGCCCGCGCCCGCGCAGGACGGCGACGCCATCGCCGCCCGTCTGATCACCATCGCCCTGCAGCAGGCCGTGTCCAACGGCACCGGCACGCAACTGGTGCGCGATGGCCTGGGTCGGCTGTCGCCGGCCGGCAAGACCGGTACGTCCAACGACGGCCGAGACAGCTGGTTCGCCGGGTGGACGGGCGACCACCTGGCCGTGATCTGGGTCGGCAACGACCAGAACAAGGAAACTGGCCTGTACGGTGCGACCGGCGCGATGCGCGTGTGGTCGGCGATCTTCTCGCGCCTGCCGACCGCGCCGCTGGAAGTGGGCAACAAGGGCATCGACTGGCAGTGGACCATCGGTTCCAACACCACCGACGCCGATTGCCCGGGCGCGCGGCGTTTCGCGTACGTGGCCGGCTTCGCGCCGCCTTACGCGCCGTGTCCGCAGCCTGAGCCGGTGGAAGAGGAAGGCGGCGGCTGGCGCGAATGGTTCGGCTTCGGCCGCGACAACGACGAACAGCCCCGCGAGGAAGCACCGCAGCAAGAGAACCAGCCATGATCGTGATCCGCCATGCCGCGCTCGCCGCGCTGATTTTGGGTGTCGTCGCCGCGTGTTCGACCACGCCGTCGCCGGCGCCGCAGCCCGACTTCGACGCGGTCGCTGCGGTGACCGCGATCCGCGCGGCGGGCGGTGCGGCCAACACCGAGCTGGACGTGCAGCCGCTGCGCGACCCGCAGGTGGACGACCTCCGCGAGGAGGCCGAGCGGCTGGAGCGCGCAGGCCAGTATCCGCAGGCCGCGGCGGCGCTGGACCACGCGCTGCAGCTCAATCCGGACGATCCGGCGCTGCTGCAGGAACGCGCCGAGGCCGCGCTGCTGATGAAGCAACTGGACGAAGCCGAGCGTTTCGCGCAGCAGGCGCTGGATCGCGGCTCGAAGGTGGGCCCGCTGTGCCGCCGGCACATGGAAACCATCGCGCAGGTGCGGCAGGCGCGGCCGATTCCGGTCGACGTGCCGGGTGCCGGCGTGGCCGAGGCCCGGCGCGATCGCGATGCCTGCACCGTGTCCGCGCCAGTGCGGTACTGAATCGCCGGCCCGGCCGCATCGCGGCGAGGGCCTAGAATAGGCAGGTGTGCGCAGCGACGGCCGTGGTGTCGTCCCGCAAGTTCCCGTGATCGGCGCGCGTCGTCAGGGAGAGGCCGCATGCGATCCCTGGGCCACGTCGAGACTCCATGCAAGCTGCGGCATCACCGGCAAGCGACACGATCCGGAACGAAAACCGGCTGAGCCAGGCTAGCCGCGAGGCGCTGGCCGACGGCGGCGAGCTCGCGCGCAACATCCCCTCGTTCGCGACGCGACCGGCGCAGCAGGATCTTGCGGCGGCGGTGGCCGATGCCATCGACCGGCGCGGCACCCTGCTTGCGGAAGCCGGCACCGGCACCGGCAAGACCTTCGCCTACCTCGTGCCCGCGCTGCTGTCGGGCAAGAAGACCATCGTCTCGACCGGAACGCGCGCGCTGCAGGATCAGCTGTACCACCGCGATCTGCCGCGCGTGCGCGATGCGCTCGGCGTGGGCCTGAAGACGGCCCTGCTGAAGGGACGGGCCAATTACCTGTGCCATTACCGCATGCGCCAGGCACAGGGCGAACCACGGTTTACTTCGCGCGAAATGGCCGCGCAGTTCCAGCGCATCGTCGCCTGGTCCGGACGCACGCGCATGGGCGACCTGGCCGAACTCGACGCGTTGCCGGAAGACTCGCCGCTGCTGCCGATGGTCACCAGCACCGCGGAGAACTGCCTGGGCAGTGAGTGCCCGTTCTTCGCCGACTGCTTCGTGGTGCAGGCACGCCAGCGAGCGCAGGCGGCCGACCTGGTCGTCGTGAACCATCACCTGCTGCTGGCCGACCTGGCGCTCAAGCAGGAAGGCTTCGGCGAAATCCTGCCCGGTGCACAGGCCTTCGTGGTCGATGAGGCGCACCAACTGCCCGAACTGGCGGCGCAATTCTTCGGTGAATCGCTCAGTGCGCGTCCGCTGGTGGAACTGGCGCGCGATGCGCTCACCGAATGCCGGCAGGTGCCGTCCGCGCTCGCCTCGGTGCAGGAGCCGGCGCGCGCGCTTGAGCAGAGCGTGCGTGCGCTGCGTGCGGCGATGGACGAATTGCCGGTCCGCGGCACGCGTCGGCGCGCCGCCGAGGAGCCGCCGGTCGAGGATGCATTCGACGCACTCGAACAGGCACTGCGGCAGTTCCATGCCGTGGTACAGCCGTACGCATCGACCTCGCCGGGATTCGATGCCTGCGCCGCGCGTGCAGTCGAATTCGAAGGACGCCTGAAGCGCTGGCGCGACGATTCGGCCGAGTCGCCGGACGATCACGACGAAGAAACGCCGCAAATGCAGGACGAAGCCACCGGCGGCGAAGAACCGGCAAACCGGAAGCGCCGCGACGATGGCAGCGTGCTCTGGTACGAGCTGACCGCACGTGGCTTCCGCCTCGCGCGCACGCCGCTCGACGTGGCCGGACCGCTTGCGCAGCATCGCGCGCGCTCGCAGGCGGCGTGGGTGTTCACTTCCGCGACGCTGGCGGTGGGCGGACGTTTCGAACATTTCGCGATCAAGCTCGGCCTGTACCTGAAGGGCGAGGATCCGCCACACACGCTGCTGGTGCCCAGTCCGTTCGACTGGGAAACGCAGGCGCTGTGCTACATGCCGCGCGGCCTGCCGGACCCGACCGTGCGCCATTACAACGAGAGCATGATCGAGCGCATCCGCCCGGTGCTGGAGGCGTCCAACGGCCGCGCCTTCGTGCTGTTCGCGTCGCACCGCGCGCTGCGCGAAGCCGCGGAATTGCTCAGGGACGGTCCGTGGCCGCTGTTCGTGCAGGGCGAGGCGCCGCGTCCGGTATTGCTGGAGCGCTTCCGCGCATCGGGCAACGGTGTGCTGCTCGGGGCGGCGAGCTTCCGCGAAGGCGTCGACGTGGCCGGCGATGCGCTCAGTGTGGTCGTCATCGACAAGTTGCCCTTTGCCGCGCCGGACGATCCGGTGTTCGAGGCACGCCTGGATGCGATCCGGCGCAACGGCGGCAATCCGTTCCGCGACGAACAACTGCCGCAGGCGGTGATCGCGCTAAAGCAGGGTGCCGGCCGCCTGATCCGCAACGAGAGCGATCGTGGCGTGCTGGTGCTGTGCGATCCTCGCCTGACCACCAAGACCTACGGCAACGTGTTCCTCAATTCGCTGCCACCGCTGCCGAAGACGCGGCGGGTGGAGGACGTGCAGGCGTTCTTCGCGCAGCCTGCGCCGGAGCAGGTATAGCTCGCAGTCTCGTGCGGGAAGGCGTCGGTCAGCCGCTGCCGCTGCACGTTGGGCCGGGTATCAGCTGAAGGGCAACGCCCGTCGCGAAGGCGAGCACGACCAGTGCCGGTACCAGCCACAGCGCCTCCGCTGGCCTGCGCCAGACGGATATCACGAACAGCACCAGGCCGGGAGCGCACACCAGGACGATCGAGGCGATCATCAGGAAAGCGCCGCCCCAACAGCCGGCGTTGCCCAGTTCGACGTACACCAGCGTGACCGCGAACGCGCAGAAGGACAGGACCGAAAGCACCGACATGATCCGCGCCGCAGCCATTCTGCGGCGCTTAACCGCGGCAGTAACGGGGGTGTAGCCTTCCGCGGACGGAGCCATCGCGAGCGCCTTTGTGGGGTAGTTGGACAATTCTCGCCGCGCGTTGATGGCCCGGCCATTGGATTTGTCCTGGATGCAGGACGCTGCCCCGTAGAATGCCGGGGTCGTCACCGTCCCCCATCCCATGAAACTCCTCGCCTTCGAAACCTCCACCGAAGCTCTGTCCGTCGCGTTGTCGATTGACGGCGAGGTGCGCGAGCGCTTCGAGCTCGCGCCGCGCCGGCATGCGGAACTCGCGCTGCCGTGGGCGGATGCGCTGCTGACTGATGCGGGCATCCGGCGCTCGCAGCTCGACGCGATCGCCGTAGGCCGCGGCCCGGGGGCGTTCACTGGCGTCCGCTTGGCCATCGCTCTGGCGCAGGGCATCGCGCTGGCACTGGATCGCCCGATCATCCCCGTGTCCACGCTTGCCGCGCTGGCGATGCGAGCCTGGCAACCGGCAGGCGAGGCAGGCGCAACACGCGTGCTGGCTGCCATCGACGCGCGCATGGGCGAGGTCTACGCGGCGGCTTACGAACTCCGCGCTGGCGATGCGCATCCATTGAGCGACGAAACGGTCGGCCCGCAGGAGAACGTCATCATGCCGGGAGCGGAAAGCGGATGGATCGGCGTCGGGACAGGTTTCGGTGCCGCGGACGGCGCGCTTGCCAATCGGCTGGCCGACCGCTTCGCGAACATCGATGCCATGCAATTGCCGCATGCGTCGGACGTCGCCCGACTGGGCGCGCTCGAGTTTGCGCGTGGCGAAGCGCTGCCCGCCGAGCGCATCGAGCCGGCCTACCTGCGCAACAACGTGGCGCTCACGCTGCAGGAGCAGCAGGCGCTGCGCGATTCGAAGCGCTGATCTTTCCTGCCGTCATTCCCGCGCAGGCGGGAATCCAGGCGTCGGAGCCATCACGCCCTTCGTAGGCCGGAATCGGGTCGGAAAGATGTATTCCCGCCTGCGCGGGAATGACCAGCTAGGGGCGCTTCGCCTATCAGTGCCGCCCGCCCCTCAGTCGTCGACCAGCGTGCCGCCCGGGAGGAAGTTCCAGGTCCGCGTCACGTGCAGCACGTCGGGGTTCTCGTCGGTGCGGGGCAGCGGCGGATAGGGCTCGGCGAGCCGGGCGATGCGCAGTGCGGAGGCGTCCAGCAGCGGCGTGCCGCTGGTCTTGACGATGTCCGCGCGTTCGACCGATCCATCGCGACGGATCGCCACGCTGATCACGACCTGTCCCGCGAGCCGACGCCGCCGGGCCTCGTCGGGATAGTTGAGGTTGCCCACGCGCTCGACGCGATCGACCCATTCGCGCAGGTACGAGGCCCACACGTATTCCTGCGTGCTTGCCGAAACGAACTTGCGCGTCGGCCGCTTGGCGTAGCGCTCCGAACGCATGTGGATCTCGGCTGCCAGACGCGCCATCGCCACGTCGCGTTCGATCTTCTCGCGCCCCTGCGGCAGCGGCCGCTCGCTCGGCGTGGGCGTCGCGCGCGGTGCTGCGGTGACGCTCTCGCCGCGCGTACTGGCGACCACGCGCGCTTGCGGCGCGGGTTGCGGCGCCGGCGACTGCGCGCGCAATTCGCGCGGCGCGATGCCGGTGGCGGCCTGCGGCAGCGGACCCGACTGCGCCTCACGCGGACGCGTGCTCTTGTCGTGCTCGCCGCCGCCCTGGTTGCTGGCCTGCGCGAGGAAATCCGCCTGCTTGGGCGTGAGCGCGGTGCTGGTCTGGGTCAGGATCACGTCCAGCGTCGGCATCACCGGCGCGGCGTTCTCCAGCGTCCAGCCCACGCCCAGCAGCAGGATGCCGTGCACCAGCAGCGACAGCACGAAGGTGGCGCTGACGCGGCCGTTGCCGGTGTCGTCGTAATTGGCGGCGAGGGTGCTCATGCGAAACGCATTTTCGACGCGGATGAACGCAGATGGACGCGGATCGGGACTTGCGACGATAGAGCGGTAGAACGCAAGCGAATGCGCGGTGCGTCGCAACGCGTCGCAAGGCTTCGCGGATCCGACTTATCTGCGTTCATCCGCGTAAATCCGAGTCCAGGATCCACGCCTGGACCTTGCGCTCGATAGCGTCGAACAGCAGGCCGGCGATGTTGATGCCGAACTGCGCGTCGAGTTCGCGGATGCAGGTGGGGCTGGTGACGTTCACCTCGGTCAGGTAATCGCCGATCACGTCCAGACCCACGAAGAGCATGCCGCGACGCTTCATCTCCGGTGCGACCTGCGCGGCGATCCAGCGGTCCCGCTCGCTGAGCGGCCGGCCTTCGCCGCGCCCGCCCTGGGCGAGGTTGCCGCGGAACTCGTCGCCCTGCGGAATGCGCGCCAGGCAGTAGTCCACCGGCTCGCCGTCCACCAGCAGGATGCGCTTGTCGCCCTCGCTGATCTGCGGCAGGTAGCGCTGCGCCATGGCCAGGCTGTGGCCGCCCTGGGTCAGTGTTTCCAGGATCACGTTGAGGTTGGCCTCGCCCGCGCGTGCGCGGAAGATCGAGCGCCCGCCCATGCCGTCCAGCGGCTTCAGCACCGCCTCGACGTGTTCGTTGACGAAGGCCTTCAGCGCGGCCGGATCGCGGCTTACCAGTGTCGGCGGACAGCATTGTGGGAACAGCAGCGCGGCCAGCTTCTCGTTGTAGTCGCGCAGGCCCTGCGGGTCGTTGACCACCAGCGCGCCGGCGTTCTGCGCCAGCCCGAGCACCTGCGTGTCGTGCAGGTACTCGTTGTCGACCGGCGGGTCCTTGCGCATCAGCACGACCTGGCCCGGGCCGAAGCGCAGCGTCCGCCAATCGCCCAGTTCGAACCAGCCGTTCTTGTCGTCGCGCACCTGCAGCGGCGCGACCACGGCCTCGGGCGAACCGTCACGCACCGACAGGGCGCCGGGGCGCACGTAGAGCAGCCGGTGCCCGCGCCGCTGGGCTTCCAGCAACATGGCGAAGGTCGAGTCCTTGGCGATCTTGATCGACCCGATCGGGTCCATCACGACGACGATGTCGAGCGTCATGGCAGTACGCGGCAAAAGAATGGCGCGATGGTAGCAGGCGCGTCCGCGGGTTCCGGGTCCGCGCCTGGAATGCTGCGGTCCGCCCCACATCGCCCTCCGCCGACCGGAGGCACCGCCGCCCCGCAGACTGGAACCGCTGTCGCGGCTCGGTCATGCGCCGCTCGGAAAATGCCCGCCCATCAGGTATATGCAATGCACGTGCCCTGCATCGCCCCGCGACCGGTCTGCCGGTCCCCGTGTCCGATCCGGAGGTGGCCCGCCCGCCAGGCGGGCTGCGGCGCGTTCAGCTTGCCCGTCGTCACGCCTGCTTGACAGGTCCGGCGCGGCTTGGAATAAAGGCGACTGGCGAAATGCCTGCAAACGGCGGCATTCGCATGGGGGAATTCGAAATGCTAGACGAGGTCCGCAACGGCAGCCTCGGCGGTCTCAAGGTCATGGTCATTGACGACTCCAAGACCATCCGCCGGACTGCCGAAACGTTGCTCAAGCGCGAGGGCTGCGAGGTGGTGACCGCCACCGACGGCTTCGAAGCGCTGGCGAAGATCGCCGATCAACAGCCGCAGATCATCTTCGTGGACATCATGATGCCGCGGCTGGACGGATATCAGACCTGCGCGCTGATCAAGAACAATCATCTGTTCAAGGGCACGCCGGTCATCATGCTGTCCTCCAAGGATGGCCTGTTCGACAAGGCGCGCGGACGCATCGTCGGCTCCGAGCAGTACCTCACCAAACCTTTCACACGCGAAGAACTGCTCGACGCGATCCGCACGCACGTAAACGCCTGAACCGGGGGGTAGGGCACGCAATGGCACGTATTCTTCTGATCGAGGATTCGCCGACCGATACGGCCGTCCTCACCCAGCTTCTGGAGCGCAACGGTCACCAGGTACTGGCCTCGGGCAACGCCGAGGACGGCATCGAGACCTGCAAGCGCGAGAAGCCCGACCTGGTGATGATGGATGTCGTGCTGCCCGGCATGAACGGCTTCCAGGCCACCCGTGCCCTGTCCAAGGATGCGGCGACCAGCCAGATCCCGGTGCTGATCGTCAGCACCAAGGGCATGGATACCGACAAGGCCTGGGGCATGCGCCAGGGCGCGCGCGACTACATCGTCAAGCCGCCGCGCGAGGACGAGCTGATCGCCCGCATCAACGCGCTCCTGGGCGCCTGACCGGCCGTGCCGATGCTGCAGTCCCCGTTCGACGTTCTGGTGGACTACGAGCGCCGCAGCTTGGCGCACGTGGTCGGCCTGCCCGAACAGCTCGACGCGCCCGGCCTGTGGCGCGGCGTGGGTTACCGCATCGGCGCCCGCCGGCTGGCGTCGGGGTTCGGCGAGGTGCTGGAAATCCTGCCGTTGCCGCAGGTCACGCCGGTGCCGGGCGCGCAGCCCTGGCTGCTGGGCCTGGCCAACGTGCGCGGCAACCTGCTGCCAATCGTCGATCTCAAGCAGTTCCTCGAAGGCGAGCGCACCGTCGTGCACGAAAGCCAGCGCATCCTCCTGGTGCGCCAGCCGGGCGGCGACGTGGCGGTGCTGATCGACGAACTGTACGGACAGCGCAGCTTCCAGGAACAGCAGCGCATCGAACTGGATCCCGCGGCTTCGCCGGACGACTCCGCCATCGCCGCGCTAACCACCGGGCGCTACGCCAATTTCGTCGAACGCGCATACCGCGTCGAACCGCACACGTGGGGCATCTTCAACCTGGATCGGTTGGCCCGCACGCCCGAATTCCGCCAGGCGGCTTCTGACATGCCGCATCGCATCAGCAGCAATACTTCCGAGGTCGAACCATGAGCACTGTGATGGATAGCGCTGCCGGCAAGGGCCGCAGTCTGGGCGTGAACACCTGGCTGGTCGTGCTGGGCGTATCGGTGCTGGTGTTCGGCCTCAACACCGGTTACGCGACGTGGAAGGCGGCGCGCCTGGGTGGCGCGAGCTCCGCGGCCTCGGACCTGCAGGTGAACTCGCAGAAGCTGGCCGTGCAGGGCCAGGAAGCGGTGGGCGGTGATGCCGCCGCGTTCGCCGCGTTCAAGGAAACGCGCGCGCAGATCGTCGAGGACGTCCAGCAGCTCAACGCCAACTTCGGCACCACCGCCGGCGTCTCCGGTCCCATCAAGACCGTGACCGACAGCTGGGGCCCGCTGGGCAAGAGCGCCGACCAGGTGATCTCGTCCGAGAAGGCGGTGCTGGCCCTGGCCGGCAACGCCGACAGCTTCACCAGCCGCGTGCCGCAGCTGCAGGCTCGCTTGGACGAGCTGGTCCGCGCGATGTCGGCCTCCGGCTCGCCGTCCTCGCAGGTCTACATTGCCCTGCGCCAGGTCGTGCTGTCGGGAACCATGTCCCGCCGTATCACCGAAATCCGCGCAGGCGGCAGCGGCGCCGCGCTCGCAGGCGAGGCGCTGGCGCGCGACGCGACGGTGTTCGGCAACGTGCTGACCGGCCTGCGCAAGGGCGACGCCGCGTTCGGCGTGACCCCGCTGGGCAACAGCAACGCGCTGGCCGCGCTGACCCAGGCCGAGACGCTGTGGCTGGAGATGAAGAAGGACCTGGACGCGATCCTGTCCTCCTCGCAGAACCTGTTCGCCGCGCAGGCCGCGGCCGAGTCGATCACCGGCGGCTCCAACAAGCTGCTGGCCGACAGCCAGAACCTGTTCCGCGCCTTCACCGCCTTCGGTTCGCTGAAGGACACCAGCATCGCCGGCAACCTGTGGATCTCGATCATCTCCGGTATCGCCGCGCTGGCCGCGATCATCGCCCTGGTGGTCTCGCTGAACAGCCAGCAGAAGAAGCGCTACCTGACCACCAAGGAACTCAACGACCGCAACCAGGAGGCGATCATGCGCCTGCTGGACGAAATGGGTTCGCTCGCAGAAGGCGACCTGACCGTGAAGGCGACCGTGACCGAGGACATGACCGGCGCAATCGCGGACTCGATCAACTTCGCCGTCGAACAGCTGCGCAGCCTGGTGCAGACGATCACCGACACTTCGGTGCAGGTCGCCGCCAGCGCGCAGGAAACGCAGGCCACCGCGATGCACCTGGCCGAGGCCGCCGAGCACCAGGCTCAGGAAATCAACTCCGCCTCCAGCCGTATCAGCGAAATCGCGGCGTCGATCAACCAGGTGTCGCGCAACTCGGCCGAATCGGCGGACGTGGCGCAACGCTCGGTGCAGATCGCGACCAAGGGCGCGGGCGTGGTGCGCCAGACGATCGCCGGCATGGACAGCATCCGCGACCAGATCCAGGAAACCTCGAAGCGAATCAAGCGACTGGGCGAGTCGTCGCAGGAAATCGGCTCGATCGTGGAACTGATCAACGACATCTCCGAACAGACCAACATCCTCGCGCTGAACGCGGCCATCCAGGCGGCCTCCGCGGGCGAAGCGGGTCGCGGCTTCGCGGTCGTGGCCGACGAAGTGCAGCGACTGGCAGAACGCGCTTCCAACGCAACCAAGCGAATCGAAACGCTGGTGCAGACGATTCAGTCCGACACCAACGAAGCGGTGTCCTCGATGGAGCAGACGACTTCGGAAGTGGTCGCCGGTGCGCGACTGGCCGAGGACGCGGGTACCGCGCTGGGCGAGATCGAAAAGGTGTCGTCGGACTTGTCCAACCTCATTCAGGGCATCTCCAGCGCGGCGCAGCAGCAGTCCAGCGCGGCATCCAACATCACCGCGACGATGAACACGATCCAGTCGATTACCGCGCAGACCTCGCAGGGCGCGAACCAGACGGCGGCTTCGATTGGAAACCTGGCGCAACTGGCCGCCGACCTCCGCCGTTCGGTCGCCGACTTCAAGCTGCCGGCCTGACCAGGGACAAGGTCCATGAACAGGTTCTACAACGGCCACCGTAGGCGAGGCCGCCCGGCTCTCATGCAGGGCGCCCACTTGCGAGGTGGACGATGACCGTGATGCGCGAGGCGATCGACACGACCACGCTCGGCTGGATCAAGCCGGAGCTGGACGAAACCCTGCGCCTGGCCCAGCAGGAGATCGAGGCGTACGCCGAGAATCCAGCCGATGCCAGCTTCATGCGCCGCTGCGCCGACCAGCTGCACCAGGTGCACGGCACGCTGCGCATGGTCGAGCTGTACGCGCCGGCCATGGTCGCCGAGGAGATGGAGCGCCTAGCGCTCGCGCTGCAGCAGGGCAAGGTCGCCGACCGCGACGAAGCCTGTGCGGCGCTGATGCGCGGCGTGGTGCTGCTGCCTGACTACCTGGAACGCCTGCAGGGCGGCCATCGCGACATCCCGATCGTGCTGCTGCCGCTGCTCAACGAGTTGCGCGCGACCCGTGGCGAAGCCGGTCTCAACGAGAGCGTGCTGTTTGCTCCGGACCTGGACCGGCCGCTGCCGGCCAACGTGCGCAGCGCGGTGCCGGTCGCCGCGCCGGCGCGCGGCGCCACGTCGCCGCACCTGGTAGCCCTGCGCGATGCACTGGCCAACTGGCCGGAAGACGGCATTCCGGGACAGCCGGACAAGCTCGCCAGCGCGGTCGACGGACTGCTCGGCGAGGTCGTGCTGGAGCCGGTGCGTCGCATGCTGTGGGTGGCCTCGTCGGTCGCCGGTGCGCTGCGCGATGGCGCGCTGCCGCCGACGCGCGCGCTGCGCCAGGCCTTCGGTGGCGTCGAACGCGAAGCGCGGACCATGCTGTCCGATGACGGCTTCGGTGCGCATCGCAGCGAACCCGCGGCCGAACCCACCCGCCAGCTGCTGTACCACGTCGCCCACAGCGACGGCCGCCATCCGGCGCTGGACGACCTGCGCCATACCTTCGAACTCGCCGCGCACCTGCCCAGCGAGTCCGAGCTCGAACACGCCCGCGGCTCGCTGTCGGGCCGCAACCGCGCGCTGCTGGACACCGTCGCCGCGGCGATCAAGGAAGACCTGCTGCGCGTGAAGGACGCGCTGGACCTGCATCTGCGCACGGGCCAGACCGACGTCGCCGAACTCAAGCCGCAGGTCGAGGCGCTGGGTCGCGTCAGCGACACGCTGGGCATGATGGGCCTGGGCGTGGCGCGTACCGTCGTGCTGCAGCAGCGCGACGCGATGCACGAGATCGTTTCGGGCAAGCGCCCGGCCGACGAGGGCGCGTTGCTCGATGTCGCCGGCGCCCTGTTGTATGTCGACGCCTCGCTGGACGACCAGGTCTCGCGCCTGGGCCTGCCAGACGACCGCGCCGAAGACGACCTGCTCGCCGGCGAGGCGCGCAAGGTGCTGGACGTGCTGGTGCGCGAAGCCATCGCCAACTTCGGCGATGCGCGCCAGGCCTTCGTCGCGTTCGTCGAGACCAACTGGGATCACGCCGAACTGGCAGAAGTCCCGCGCGTGCTGGACGAAGTGGCCGGCGCGCTGCGCATGCTCGAACTGCCGCAGCCGGCCGATTACCTGACCGGCGTGAAGCGCTACACCGAGGTAGAGCTGATCGGCCGCAAGCGCGTGCCCAACGGCCAGCAGCTCGACACGCTGGCCGATGCGCTCGCGAGCCTGGAGTACTACCTCGAGGCGCTGCGCGAGCAGCGTCCGAACCGCAACAACATCCTGGACATCACGCGTCAGAGCCTGGAAACCCTGCGCTACTGGCCGCTGCCGGAATTCGACATCGCTGCCACCATGGCGCCGACCTCGCCGATCAGCCGCGAGGACCTGGCCAGGGTGCCGGACTTCGAATTGTCCGACGAGATCACGCTGGAAGGCGCAACCAAGGGTGCGTTCGACGTCCAAGCGCCCAGGCCGGCTGCGCCCGCGCAGACGACCCCGGTCCCGCCGACCGCTGCCGTGCCGCAGGCCCCGGCCGCGCCGGTACCACCGCCGGCCCCTGCGCCGGCACCCGTCGCAACCACGCCGCAGCAGATCGCGGCCGGTGGCTTCGAGCACAGCGACGACATCGACGACGAAATCCGCGAGGTCTTCCTCGAGGAACTCGACGAAGAGATCCGCCATCTCGGCGACCTGCTGCCGGTCTGGCACGAGGCGCCTGAGGACAGCGAACGCCTGCGCCCGATCCGTCGCGTCTTCCACACGCTCAAGGGCAGTGGCCGCCTGGTCGGCGCCAAGACCCTGGGCGAGTTCAGCTGGAAGATCGAGAACCTGCTCAACCGCGTGCTCGACGGCACCCGCCCCGCCAGCCCGGCCGTGATCGGCCTGGTCGGCCACGCTTACGCCGCGCTGCCGCAGCTGCATGCCGCGCTGCGCAACGAAGGTGCGATCACCGCCGACTTGCCGGCGATGGAAGCACATGCCGACCGCCTCGCCGAAGGCGACGAAACGGCGTACGTGCCGAGTGCGCCGAAGGTCGCCCAAGTCGCCGCTCCGGTCGAAACGCCGGCCGAGCCCGAAGCGCCTCGCGCCACCGAACACTTCATCGAGGACATCACCCTCGAGGCGGTCAGCCTGGACGGGCTGGACGGCGGGACCATGGAAGTCGAAGAGATCACCTTCGACGACGTACCGACGCCGGCCATAGCGATCGAGGACGAGCCGGGCATTCCCGCGTCCGTCGATTCGGTGCTGCTGGAAATCCTCGACGCCGAGGTCTCCGGCCATCTGGCTACCATCGAACAGTGGCTCGCCGCCGCGCAGGCGCAGCCGCGCCTGGTGGACGACGGCCTGCAGCGTGCGTTCCACACGCTCAACGGTGCGTTCGCCATGACCGAGGTGCCGGTGATCACCGACATCACCGGTCCCACCGAGATCTACGTCAAGCGCCTGCTCGCGAGCGGCCAGCCGGCCAGCGCCGAAGGCGTCACCGCGATGTCGGACGTCGCCGATGCGATCCGCCGCACGCTGGCCACGCTGAAGACGCCTGCACCGCGTATTCCCGCGTTCGAAGGCCTGGCCGAGCGCATGCGTGCGCTGCGCGACAGCCTGCCGGACGTGCGCCAGCAGATGCCGTCCGACCTCGACATGCACGAGGCCCCGGTCCGGTTGACCGCGCTCGACCTGAGCGAGTTCACCGATCTGGCCGCCGAAGTGGGTCCGGGTTACCTGGCCGATCCGGCGCATGCCGCGCGTGTGGAAGCCGAACTGGCCGAGGCGCGCCGCATCGAGGCCGAGCGTGAAGCGATCGAGCGTGCCAACGCCGAGCGCGTCGAAGTCGAGCGCCTGGAAGCCGAGCGCTTCGCCCTTGAAGAACAGCAGCGCGAGGCCGAGCGCCTGGCGCTGATCCGTCGCGAGGAGGAAGCACGCCTTGAGGCCGAGCGCCGCGAAGCGGAACTCCTGGAAGCCGAACGTCTCGAAGCCGAGCGTCTGGAAGCGCAGCGTCGCGAGGCGGAGCGGCTCGAAGCGGAGCGCGCTGAAGCCGAGCGCGCCGAGGCCGAGCGTCTTGCCGCGGAGCAGGCGCAAGCCGAACGGCTGGCCGCCGAACAGGGCGCAGCCGAGCGCGCAGCAGCCGAACAGGCCGAAGCGGCCCGCATGGCGGCAGAGCAGGCCGAGGCCGAGCGCATCGCAGCCGAGCAGACCGAAGCCGCCCGCGTCGAAGCAGAACGTATCGCCGCCGAGCGCGCCGCGGCCGAGCGCATCGAGGCGCATCGCGCGCAGCAGCGTCTGGAAGCGCAGTTGCTCGAAGCCGAGCGCATCGCCGCCGAGCGCCGCGAAGCCGAACGTCTGGAAGCCGCGCGTCTGGCAGAGGAAGACGCGGAATACGCGCGCCTCGAAGCGGAATACGCCGAAGCCGATCGTGTCGCCCTCGAGCAGCAGGCGCTGGAAGCCACGTCGGTCGGCCATCCGGCCGTCGCGGACCTGTCCGCCGGCCACGAGCTGCCGTCGGTCGAGGAACTGCCCGAAGTCGACGAACTGCCTGAGGTCGACGAACTGCCCGCCGAACCGGTCGCGAGCACCCCGGCGCCCGCGCCGGAAGTGCAGGAGCCGGCCGTGGCCGCGCTCATCGCGCACGCGCTGGCCACGGCGGACGACCCGGACGAAGAGCTCGACCTGAGCGAACTCGATCCTGAACTCGTCGACATCTTCGTCGAGGAAGCCAGCGACCTGCTCGATCATTCCGACGGCCTGCTCGCGCAACTGCGCGAGGCGCCGACGGAGCGCGAGACGCTGGTCGGCCTGCAGCGCGACCTGCACACCATCAAGGGTGGCGCGCGCATGGCCGGCATCATGGCCGTGGGCGAACTCGGCCACGCCATGGAGTCGCTGCTCGAAGCAGTGGTGGAACAGCGCTTCGAACTCGGCCGCGATGGCGTGCCGCTGCTGGAGCGTGGCTTCGACCGCCTGCACGCGATGGTCACCCGCGTCGGCGAGCGCCGCGCGATCGCGATGCCGGATGCCCTGATCGCCGAGTTCGACGCACGCGCACGCGGCGAAACCACCCTGACGGATCTGCTGGCGGCAGCGCCCACGGTTGCGCAGGTGGCGCAGCCGGCGTCCGTCGAGCCGGCGGCACCGTCGCAACCGGTCGAGCTCAAGCCGCTCTCCGCGCCGATCAGCGACCAGCCGGCCGGCGACGAGGACGACATCAGCGTTCGCGCGCCGCAGGAACAGGTGCGCATCCGCGCCGATCTGCTCGACCGCCTCGTCAACTACGCCGGTGAGGTCGCGATCTACCGCGCCCGCCTGGAGCAGCAGCTGGGTGCGTTCCGCGGCGCCATCGCCGAAATGGCGGCGACCAACACGCGTATGCGCGACCAGCTGCGCCGCCTGGAAATCGAGACCGAGGCGCAGATCGTCGCGCGCTACCAGCGCGAGGGCGACGACGGCGAGCAGGCATTCGATCCGCTGGAACTCGACCGCTTCTCCACGCTGCAGCAGCTGTCGCGTGCGCTCTCGGAGTCCGCGGCCGACCAGACCAGCCTGCAGAACACGCTGGACGACCTGACCCGCCAGTACGAAACGCTGCTGCTGCAGCAGTCGCGCGTGAGCTCGGAGCTGCAGGAAGGCCTCATGCGCACGCGCATGGTGCCGTTCGATGGCCTGCTGCCGCGCCTGCGCCGCGTGGTGCGCCAGGCGTCGGGCGAGCTGGGCAAGCACGTCGGCCTCAAGCTCGACGGCACCCAGGGCGAACTCGACCGCAACGTGCTGGAGCGCATGACCGCGCCGCTGGAGCACATGCTCCGCAATGCCGTCGCGCACGGTCTGGAATCGCCGGACAAGCGCAAGCAGGCCGGCAAGCCGGAAGAAGGCACCATCCGCATCGCGGTGCGCCGCGAAGGTTCGGAAGTGGTGCTGGAAGTCGGCGACGACGGCGCCGGCCTCAACCGCGAGGCGATCCTGCGCCGTGGCGTCGAGCGTGGCCTGGTGCCGGACGGCGCCACGCTGTCCGATGCCGCCATCGACGCGTTGATCCTGGAGCCGGGCTTCTCCACCGCCGAGTCGGTCAGCCGCCTGGCGGGCCGCGGCGTGGGCATGGACGTGGTCGCCAGCGAAGTGCGCCAGCTCGGCGGCACGCTGGACATCCGCTCCATTCCGGGCAAGGGCGTCACCTTCACCCTGCGCCTGCCGCAGACGCTGGCGGTCACGCAGGCGGTGTTCGTGCGCATCGGCGAGACCACCTTCGCCGTGCCGATCGCCTCGGTACGCGGCGTCGGCCGCATCGCCCGCGACCGCCTGGACATGGCGGATGCGACCTACCGCTACGGCGGCGAGGACTACGCGGTGCACGACCTCGGCACGCTGGTCGGCCACGGCACCGCGAAGGCCGAAGGCCATCTGCAGATGCCGCTGCTGCTGATCCGTTCCGGCGACCTGCGCGCCGCGGTGTGCGTGGACCAGGTGGTCGGCAACCGCGAAATCGTGGTGAAGCCGGTCGGTCCGCAGGTGGCGTCGGTGCCGGGCATCTTCGGCGCGACCATCATGGGTGACGGCCGCGTCGTGGTGATCCTGGACGTCGCGCCGCTGGTGCGCCGCCAGTCGCTGCTGCCGCGCGATCACGTCGAAGTTCCGGCTGCGCCGGTCGAAACGCGCCGCGTGCCGCTGGTGATGGTGGTCGACGACTCGGTCACCATGCGCAAGGTCACCGGCCGCGTGCTGGAGCGCCACAACTTCGAGGTCATGACCGCGAAGGACGGCATCGACGCACTCGAGCGTATGGTCGAGCGCGTTCCCGACCTGATGCTGCTCGACATCGAGATGCCGCGCATGGACGGCTACGAGCTGGCCACCGCGATGAAGGGCGACGCGCGACTGCGTGGCGTGCCGATCGTGATGATCACTTCGCGTACCGGCGACAAGCATCGCCAGCGCGCGTTCGAGATCGGCGTGGAGCGTTACCTCGGCAAGCCGTACCAGGAACCCGAGCTGATCCGCAACGTGTACGAGCTGCTGGGCATCCAGGCAGGGGCGATGCGAGATGAGTGAGACCTCGCGTCGCGCGGTATTGCTGGCGCGACCGGGCGCGGCCTGTGAACGACTGCGCTCCGCGCTGGCCGATGCTGGCGCGAACCTGGTGCTGGAAGCCGATCCGACCACGCTCGACCCGGCCCGGTTGGGCGAGGTGTCGCCGCAGGTGATCGTGGTGGCGCTGGATCCGGTGACCGAGGACCTGATCGAACGTTTCGATCCGGTCCTGGCCGATCCGTCGGTCGAAGTGATCTACGAAGAGGCCGCGCTGGCGGCCACGCGCGAAGGTTGGGACCTGGCGCGCTGGGTCCGCCATCTGGCCGCGAAGCTGCACGGGCACGGCGACGTGCTGCCGCCGGGCCATGAGCCGGAGGACGCGGAAGTTCCGGATCCGAAGGGCACGCCTGTCGCCAGCCATGACGCGAGTAACGATGCCAGCTGGAGCGTGGCATCGGCGCCGGTCGAAATGCCGGCCGTCCAGCTTGCTGAGGTGGAAGTGCACGCGACGTCCGCTCCGACGTTGGAGCGCGAACCCGAAGCGGCAGTGCCGCCCCCGGTCGAGCGCGAAGCCGCTCCGCCGCCGATCGTCGCGCCCGCATTCAACGCCTTCGATCCCGTAGCCGCCGAAGCCGACTTCGGGATGGACACGCCGATCGAGATCGAAGCGACCTTCGCGGACCTCGACTTGCCGCTGGTGACCGAGGAACCGGTCGTCTCCGCGGATGCGGGCGATCTGGTGATCGAGCCGTTCGAATCCAGCTTCGACTACGAGCTGGCCGACGCGCCCGCACCGGTCACGCTGGTCGAGGCCACACCTGAGCCGGTGCTGGTGTTTGAGGCGTCCCGGCAGGGCAGCCTGGCTCCGATCGAACTGGCCCCGGAGTTGCAGGTTGAACCCGCCATCGACGCGCCGAAGGCCGCGACACCGGCGGCGCCCGACTGGTCGTTCGCCGACGAGGCGCCGGCTGCGAGGCAGAGCAAGCAGGATCACCGTTTCCAGCGCGATCTGGGCGACCTGGAGCGCCGGATTTCGTCGCTGGAGCTGGTCGAGGATCGTCCCGCGGCTCGCGTCGACGGCGCAGTGCTGGTGCTGGCCGGCATCGGCGGCCCGGACGCGGTGCGCCAGTTGCTGGGCGGGCTGCCGGAAGGTTTCCCACGGCCGGTGCTGGTGCAGCAGCGGCTCGACGGCGGTCGCTACGACCGGCTGGTCGCGCAGATGCAGCGCGCCACGCCGCTGCAGGTGCGTCTGGCCGAGCCCGGCCTGATCGCCATGCCGGGCACGATCTACATCCTGCCGGCGGACATCGGCGCCACGGTCACCGACTCCGGCATCCGCTTCGCCGACGACGGCAGCGACGTGCTGACTGCCTTGCCGTCCGCCGATTCGGCCGTGCTGCTGCTCAGCGGCAGCGACCCGGCCCGCGTGGACGCGGCCATGAACCACTCCTGGGCCGGTGCGCTGGTCGCGGGCCAGGCGCCGGACGGTTGCTACGATGCTGCGGCCGCCACTGCGCTGATCGCGCGCGGCGGCGAATCGGGCCAGCCGGCCGAACTGGCCGCGCGCCTGGCCGCGCGCTGGCGCTGAGCGAGCCGACGAGGAACCACACGATGTCGAACCAAGCCGCTGCTCCCGTCGAAAACGATATCCGGGGCGTGCTGATCCAGGTCGCCGGCGGACGCCTGCTGCTGCCCAACGCGACCATCGCCGAGGTGCTGTCGTATGCGGAACCCGACGCGGTTCCGGATGCGCCGGACTGGCTGCTGGGCCGCATCCGCTGGCGCGGCTGGCAGTTGCCGCTGGTCGCCTTCGCGCGCCTGGCCGGGCTGGCCAAGGAGCGTGGCGGCCTGGGCAGCAAGGTGGTCGTGCTGCGTGCGCTGGGCGGCAATCCGCGCGCGCCGTACTTCGCGCTGCTGACCCAGGGCTTCCCGCGCCTGGTGACCGTGTCGCGCGACACGCTGATGGTGGTGGAAGACAACAACCCGCTGCCCAACGGCGTGCAGGCGCGCGTGCTGCTCAATGAGGACGCGGCGTTCCTGCCCGACCTGGGCGCGATCGAGGATCAGATCGGCGCTGCGATGGCGCAGATCGCTTGAGCGCAGCGGCGGCGCCGCGTTACGCCTCCGTCGACGCCCTGCGCGGCGTCACCGTCGCCGCGATGCTGCTGGTCAACAACCCGGGCGACTGGGGCCATGTCTATGCGCCGCTGGAGCATGCTGCCTGGCACGGTTGCACGCCGACCGACCTGATCTTCCCGATGTTCCTGTTCATCGTCGGCGTGTCGATCGCGCTGGCGTTGCTGCCGCGCGTGGAGCGTGGCGATTCGACAGGACTGCTTGGCCGGACGGTGCTGGGGCGCGCCGCGCGCATCGTCGGTCTGGGTCTGGTGCTGCATCTGTGCGCCTGGTGGGCCTTCGACCTGCCGCACTACCGCGTGATGGGCGTGCTGCAGCGCATCGGCCTGTGTTTCGCCATCGTCGGCATGCTGGCACTGCACACGCGTGGCCGAACGCAATGGATCGCACTGGCGACCCTGCTGCTCGGCTACGGCGCCTTGCTTGCGTCGGGCGGCAGTTACGAGCCGTTCGTCAACCTTGCCAGCCGTTTCGATCACGCTGTGCTCGGCGTGCACGTCTACCAGATCGACCCGGCCACGGGCCGCGGGCACGATCCGGAAGGGCTGCTCAGTACGCTCGGCGCACTGGCGACGACGCTGCTCGGCGTCCGGGCCGGCGACTGGCTGCGCCGTGGCAACCGGCGCGCGCAGTGGATCGCGGGAATTGTCCTCATGGCGTTCGGCCTGGCCTGGGCTACGTGGCAGCCGTTCAACAAGAACCTGTGGACGCCGTCGTACGTGCTGTGGACCGGCGGCATCGCGTGCTGGGTGCTGGCGCTGTTCCATGTGCTGATCGACGGACGTCGCTGGCCGGCACTGGGTCGCGCCTTCGGGGTCAACGCGATTGCGGCATACGCTGGCTCGGCCTTCATGCTGTACGCGCTGGTCGCGGCGGGCTGGCTGCAGCCGCTGTACGAGCACGGTTTCGCGGCGTGGATGACGCCGCGGTTCGGCCCGTACGTACCATCGCTCGCCTACGCGCTGTGTTTCGTGGCGGTGTGGTGGATCGTGGTGCGTGTGCTCGACGCACGCCGCATCTACTTCAAGGTCTGAGCCGGCGGCGTCGCTACAGCACGCCGGGAATCTGCGTCGCCAGCGCCGCCGCTTCGGCCGCGCAGTCCACGCCGGGCGAAGCGCCTGCGGTTCGCAGTCGCTGGACTTCCTTGGTCGCGGCGGCCAGGTCGGACTTGAATTCGGCATTCGCGTGCAGTTTGGCTACGGTGCCGGCGGCGACGACCTTGCCTTCCAGGATGTCGCTCTGCCAGTGCGCGTTGCAGACCAGGCGACTCTCGCTAAAGCTGCGTCCGCGCGCGAGCAGCGCATCCGCGCGATCGGGCGCCAGAGTGGTGAGCACGAGTGCCCAGGTCCAGCCGATCGAGGTGTGCCCGGACGGATACGAGCCGTCGCCGCGCAGCGCGGCCTCGTCCTTCGGCGCACAGGTCGTTTCCTTGTAGTGCACGAATGGACGGACGCGCTTGTAATGATCCTTCGCGCCGTAGGTCGCCAGCCCGGCGTCGGTCATCGTGCGGTGCATCAGCTGGTAGAGGAAGGGCGACTGCTGCTGCGTGATCGGCACGCCCAGCGCGCAGGCGAACGCGCTCGGTGCGTGCGGGAACGACAGGTCGGCATCCGACGTGGCGAGCGTGTATCGCGGGGTGCCGCGTAGTTTTTGCGCGGCGCGGCTGATGGCCTGGTCCTGCCTGAAAGCGGCCGAGTCAGCCGCCGGCGGAGACGGCAGCAGCTTCAGGCTGTCGGGGACGCCGCGCCCCAGATAGCCCGCGACCACGCCCGGGCTGATCTCCGGCACCGGTGCAGGTGCCATGGGACGTGCGGGCTCGGCGGTTGGGACGCCAGCAGCGGGTGCGGCATTCGCATCATCGGACCGCGGCGTACTCGCGCAACCGGCGAGCACCAACAGCAGCGCAGTCCCGAGTGCGCATTCGCGCACCGCAAGCCTCGTCTTCATCCCGACACCTTCCCTTGGTCGACCCGTGCAACGACCGGCGCGATGCGCCGCGCGGGTCATCTGGCCGGCGCTGCGGTGAAGGCGACGTGACGCAGGAGTGTCAGGCGAAGTCGCCAAAGCGTGCCTGGAGCGCGGCGATGGCGGCCAGGCCAGCGGTCTCGGTGCGCAGTATGCGCGGCCCCAGTCGCAGGCCGCGGAAGCCGGATGCACGCAACTGCTCGCGATCCTGCGGAGACCAGCCGCCCTCCGGGCCGATGGCCAGGTAAGCCGACTGCTGTGCTTCGAGTTGCAGCGTGCCGAACGCGAATTCCCCCTCGGGATCGAGGATGAGGCGCGTACCGCCGGCAGGCAGCGCGCCAAGCACGGCCGCAAGCGACAGCGGGGCGGCGACTTCGGGCACCACGGCGCGACCGCTTTGTTCGCAGGCCGACGCGACCACGCTGCGCCAGTGCGCTAGGCGCTTTTCCGCGCGGCTTTCGTCCAGCTTCACTTCGCTGCGCTGCGACCACAGGGGATGGAACGCGCTCGCGCCGAGCTCGGTAGCCTTCTGCAGGATGAGGTCCATCTTCTCGCCGCGCGCGACGCCCTGCAGCAACACCAGCGACAAGGGCGATTCGCGCTCGACGCGCGTGGCGGAATCGATCGCCACGCGCAGTTCGCGCTTGCCCGCCGCGACGATGCGCGCGGCATAGTCGTGGCCATCGCCGTTGAACAACACGCAGGCATCGCCCACGCCCAGCCGCAGCACCCGGACCAGGTGCGCAGCGGCACTTTCCGGCAGGACGAGCTCGGTACCGGCGCTGAGCGGCTGGTCGACGTGGACACGGGTCAGGCGCATGCGGCGGCCTCGGCGATGGCGTGGTCGATGGCCTCGCGCGTGGTCCGCGCGAGCAGTTGCAATACGTCCTCGTCGACGCAGTACGGCGGCATCCAGTACAGCACGTCGCCCAGCGGGCGCAGCAGCACACCGCGTTCGAGGGCGGCGCGATACGCGCGCAGGCCGATGCGCGCGGCGGACTCGAACGGCGTCGACTTGTTGCCGTTGCGGGTGAGTTCGAACGCCACGATCATCCCGGCCTGGCGCACATCGGCGACGTGCGGGTGGTCGGACAGCGGCTGTGCCAGCTGATGCATGCGCTGCGCAGTGCCGCGGTTGCGCGCGACCACGTCGTCGCCGGCGAGTATGTCCAGCGAGGCCAGCGCGGCTGCGCAGGCCAGCGGATTGCCGGTGTAGCTGTGCGAATGCAGGAAGGCCTTCTCGCGCGAATCATCGAGGAAGCCGTCGTAAATGCCCTGTGTCGCCAGCACGGCGGCCAGCGGCAATGCGCCGCCGGTGAGTCCCTTCGACAGGCACAGCAGGTCGGGCTGCACGCCGGACTGTTCCGAGGCGAACAAGGTCCCGGTGCGGCCGAAGCCCACCGCGATCTCGTCGGCGATCAGGAACACGCCGTGCGCATCGCACAGTTCGCGTGCCAGCCGGAGGTACAGCGGATCGTGCATGCGCATGCCGCCGGCGCACTGCACGCGCGGCTCCAGGATCAGCGCGCACACGTCGCCGCCGTGGCGTTCGAGCAGATCGCGCAGGGCGTCCGCCGCGCGGCGCGCGCGATCGGCCGGCGTTTCGCCTGGTTCGCACAGATACGCATCAGGCGAGGGCGCGAACATCGCCTCGGCCAGCAGCGGCGCATACACGCGGCGGTACAGCGGGATGTCGCCCACCGCCAGCGCGCCCAGCGTCTCGCCGTGATAGCCGTTGTCCAGCGCGATGAACTTGGTGCGGCCTTCGATACCGCGATTGCGGAACCAGTGGAACGCCATCTTCAGCGCGACTTCCACGCCCGCCGAACCGTTGTCGGCGTAGAACACCTTGGCCAGCGGCTCGCGGCCGGCCTCGCGCGGCGCCAGCGCGAGCAGGCGCTCGGCCAGCTCGACGGCCGGCTGGTGCGAGCAACCGGCCAGGATCACGTGTTCCAGCGTGCCGGCCTGGCGCGCGATGGCGGCCGCGATGCGCGGCTCGGCGTGGCCGAACAGGTTGGTCCACCAACTGCTGATCGCATCCAGGTAGCGCCGGCCGTCGTGACCGATCAGCCAGGCGCCTTCGCCGCGCGCCACCGGCAGCAGGGGCAGGGTGTCGGGGTGCTCGCGCATCTGCGTGCACGGGTGCCACAGCACCTCGAGATCGCGCCGCCGCCAGTGCGACGCGGCCGTCTCACCGGGCTCTGCTAGCATCAGCGCATCGTGAATCGACTTGTCCATTCCCCCATTATCGCGCCGCGCCGCTGCCGTGGAGCAGGCCCTTGAGCCGGCGGCTTCCGATCATCCACCGCGTGATCGAGCACGAGGCGGTGCCCTACCGGGTCGAGCAGCTCGATCTGGAGTTCTCCAACGGCGAGCGCCGCCAGTTCCAGCGCCTGCACGGCCGCGGCCACGGCGCGGTCGTGGTGGTGCCGCTGCTCGACGAGCACACCGTGCTGCTCGTGCGCGAGTACGCGGCCGGCCTGCACCGGTACGAGCTCGGGTTGGTCAAGGGGCGCATCGACGCGGGCGAGACGCCGGTGCAGGCCGCGAACCGCGAGCTGCAGGAGGAGGCCGGCTATGCCGCGCGCGAACTGCTCAACCTGCGCGCGCTCACGCTCGCGCCGACCTACATGAGCCACCAGACGCAACTCGTGATCGCGCGCGATCTGTATCCGCAGCGCCTGCCGGGCGACGAGCCCGAGCCGCTCGAAGTGGTGCCGTGGCGGCTCGATGCGCTGCACGAACTCGTGCTGCGCGAGGATTTCTCCGAGGGCCGCAGCATCGCGGCCCTGTTCATCGCCCGCGAATGGCTGAGGATGCAGGCTTGATACCCGAACGCGTGCGTGAGGACGTGATTGCGATCGCCCGGGACGCGGCCGCCGCGATCCTCGGCATCTACGACAGCGACTTCGCGGTGCAGCACAAGGACGACGACTCGCCGCTGACCGCGGCCGACCTCGCGGCGCACCGCTGCATCGTCGACGGCCTGGCGCGCGTGACGCCGGACATCCCGGTGCTGTCGGAGGAGTCCGCGCATGCGGTGTCGCTGGACGAGCGTCGCGGCTGGTCGCGCTTCTGGCTGGTCGACCCGCTCGACGGCACGCGCGAGTTCCTCAAGCGCAACGGCGAGTTCACCGTGAACATCGCGCTGGTCGACGACGGCGTGCCGCTGTTCGGCGCCATCCAGTCACCGGTCAGCGGTGCGGTGTGGCACGGTGCACCGGGAACCGGTGCCTTTCGCCGCGATGG